>JBIKHW010000028.1:0-17413 GCA_044361935.1 Limnohabitans sp.
TGGGGACCGGCGCTGTAGGCGATGTAAGCGCCCGTGCTCAGGTCGTATTTCACCAAGCCCGGGAAGCGAGGTTCTTCCTTGCCACCTTGAGGAAACAGGATGTGGAACGAGTGGCGATTTTTGCGCCCTTGGTACAGGCTGTTGATGACCGGAAACTCGCTGTTGAGCACATCGTCGATCACGCGCTCCTGAGTCTGGCCCGTGCGCAGGTTCAGGCGCCACTCGTACAGCATGAAATCACGCTGGCGCAGGTGGATGGTTTTCTCCAGCCGTCGCGCATCGGCTTGGCCATGTTCGTCAGGGTGTAGGCGGTAAGGGGTGCCGATCATGACGATGTCATCGCCTTCTTCCCAAGCATTAACCACATGCAGCATGTAGGTGGGTTTGGCGGTGAACCAGCGAATTTCATGGGCTTGGCCGTAGCGCGGCAAAACCCCAAAGCGGGTTGGCTGGTCGGCATGAAAGCGAACTTTGTAGCGCCCAGCTGCGAGCGCGTCCGTGTCGGGCCAGAGCGGAAAATCATGCAAGATGGTGTAGTGTTCGGTGATCGCCATGTCGTGGGGCAGGCGAGGGCCGGGCAAGTCCACATCGATCTTGTGCAAGAGCTGGCGGTCCGGTCCGATCACGCCGTATTGCATGTAGGGCGCCTGGAGGCTGTAGTCAAAGAACAGCAGCTCGCCCGTGTGCTCGTCAGGCCTGGAGTGGGCAGAGATGCGGCTGATGCGGCCGTCGAAATCGGCCGGCCCCAAGGTCTCCAGTGTGTCGGGGTCCACGGCATAGGGCATGCCTGAGCGGTACCACATGCTGATCAGCCGACCCGCGTGGAACTTCACATCGGTGTTGGAGGTGTTTTTCAGGGGTTCGTCGGGCCTGTCTGCACGCCATGGTTCTTTGAGACCTTTCCACAGCGCATGCCCTGCGGCTTGCTCTTCTTGCAGGGCGGCCGTGCGAACCCAGCGGTTTTTGTAGGTGACCTGCCCGTTTTTGAAACGCACGGCATGCAGCATGCCATCGCCATCGTAGGCGTGGTAGCGCCATTCGGGTGGATAAAAAGCGTTGGGGCCGTTGCGCACATAAAGGCCATTGAAGTCGCTGGGGACTTGGCCAATGACCTGCAGGTCGGTGAACACGCTCTCTTGGTGGATGGGGCCGTTGTTGCCATGGAGCGCGGGAATGTCGTGCACGGGCAAATCGTTCAATTGCATGGGTGTCTCCTGTAAGCCTTCCCCATTGGGGGGCTCGTTCTCATGCAATCAGTCTAGTGAACTGCTGTTTTTGATCCTTGTTAATTTTCGATATATTGAATATTATTCCGCTATGCCGAATTCAGAAGCCACTATCCGCCGAGTCCCTGCCAGCTTCGAGGAGTACGCCGGAGACAAGCAATTTGCCACGACGCTGGCCAGAGGCATGGAGTTGCTGCGATGTTTTTCGCCCGAACAACCGGTTTTGGGCAACAAGGATTTGGCGCAAAAATTGGGCTTGCCTGCGGCCACCGTGTCCCGGCTGACCTACACCCTGATGTGCATGGGCTACCTCACCCAGACTGAGTATTACGGCAAATACCAGCTGGGCTCGGCTGTGCTGTCACTGGGCTACCCGTTGCTGGCGCAGTTTGCCTTGCGAAGGCAAGCCCGGCCTTTGATGCTGGAGCTGGCCGAGGCCACGGGCGGGTCTATCTCGATCGGCATTCGAGACCGTTTGACGATTGTGTACATCGAGGCGGTGCGCTCTTTCAACAAACGGATTTACCCCCTGGAGGTGGGCACCAGCCACTCGATGGCGGGCACTGCCATTGGTCGTGCTTACCTCATGTCTTGTCGCCCGCCAGAGCGCGAAGCCTTGCTCAACCAGATCCAGGTCAAGAGCCCCCAGGATTGGCTGCGTTATGGCAGCAAACTCATGGAAAATTTGCAGCAGTACCCCCGTGATGGTTGCTGCGTGTCGGTGGGTGAGGTTTATGCCGATGTTCAGGCCGTGGCTGTGCCATTGGGGCGCATTGACCGCGGGGAGCTGGCCGCCATCAATTGTTCATTTCAGGGGCGTGAACTCGATGAAACCTGGTTGCGCCAGCGCATTGCGCCGCAACTGCAGGCTGTGGTGCGGCAGTTGACATGAGCAACGGGTGCATTTGGATTGACGGGAAAGAACGATGCTGAAACATCTTGAAAAACCATGGCTTGCGCGGCGGACTGTGCAGCAAATCCGCGCAGATTTTGGCAGCACCTACGCCGCCAACGCGCTGATCGGTTTCATCTTTGCCGCCACCGGACCGGTCGCCGTCATCTTGTCGGTGGGCACGCGGGGCGGTCTGTCGCCCCAAGAGCTGGCGTCATGGGTGTTCGGGGTGTTTTTTGTCAACGGCCTGGTCAGCTTGCTGATGAGCTGGCGCTACACCACACCGCTGGCGTTTGGTTGGACGATTCCGGGCACTGTGCTGGTCGGCCCGGCCTTGCAACACTTGACGTTTCCCGAGGTGATCGGTGCCTTTTATGTGACCAGTACTTTGGTGCTGGTGTTGGGCTTGAGTGGTTGGGTAAAGCGCTTAATGGCGGCTTTGCCCATGCCCATCGTTATGGGCATGGTGGCCGGGGTGTTTTTGCGATTTGGATTGGACATCGTTCGGGCGCTGCAAAGCGATGTCGCCATTGCAGCCCCGATGGTGGCGGTATTTTTGTTGCTCTCGGCGCGTGCCGATTGGGGCAAGCGCATGCCACCCGTGATCGGAGCTTTGTTGGTGGGGGCTTTGGCGGTGTCGGTGTCGGGCAGGCTGGATGCCTCAGCCGTGGGGCAGTTGACCTTGGCGCAGCCTGTCTTTCAATCGCCAGTCTGGTCGTTTGCCGCGATGCTGGAGCTGGTGGTGCCCCTTGCCATCACGGTGCTGGTGGTGCAAAACGGGCAAGGCGTGGCGGTGCTCAAAAACGCCGGGCACGAGCCACCTGTGAACGCGATCGCAGTAGCCTGCGGCGTGGGCGCTGCGGTGAGTGCGGTGTTTGGCGCGGTCAGCACTTGCCTCACGGGGCCCACCAACGGCTTGCTCACCTCATCCGGCGACAAGTCTCGTCACTACACCGGCGCGCTGATGTTCGGCGTGCTGGCGTTGTTGTTTGGCCTGATGGCGCCCACCTTTACTGGTTTGATGCTGGCCGCGCCCAAAGAGTTCATCATGGTGCTGGGTGGCTTGGCCATGCTGCGCGTGTTGCAGGGCGCGTTTGTGGCTTCGTTTGGCGCCGGTAAATTTTCGCTCGGCGCGTTGGTGAGTTTGCTGGTCACGGTGGCCGACATCAGCTTGTTCAATATCGGCGCGGCTTTCTGGGGCCTGGTGGCCGGGTTTGCCGTGTCGTGGTGGATGGAGCGGAGCGATTTTCACAACCGCTGAAGCACTGACAGAAAAGCCAGCATGCAAATTCAAAAAATCAACGAAGGCGTTTGCGCATTGCACGACCCATCGGGCCTGCATGTGGGCAACTTCAAGTGGGTCAATGGCCAATGGAAGTTCAAGGCCGTGGGCTATGGCCCTGCGGGCCAAGTGATGCCAGGCCATGGGCCTTTGACCGACCGGCACAACGCTTGTTTTGATCGGCTCGACGAAGCCACCATCCGCGCCCAATTTTTTAAGGATTGACCATGTTCAAAGTCCATGCCATTGCCCCAGACCGTCTGCCCGAGTTGCTGCGCGTCATGCCCAAGGCCGAGCTGCACATCCACATCGAAGGTTCATTGGAGCCTGAGCTGATCTTTGCGTTGGCCCAGCGCAATGGCGTGTCCTTGCCCTATGCCGATGTGGCCGCTTTGCGCAGCGCTTATGCCTTCACCAACCTGCAAAGTTTTCTGGATTTGTATTACGCCGGGGCCAGTGTGCTGCTGCACGAGCAGGATTTTTACGACATGGCTTGGGCGTATTTTGAAAAAGCCGCTGACGACCATGTGGTGCGGGCCGAGCTTTTTTTCGACCCCCAAACCCACACGGCGCGGGGTGTGCCGATGGCTGCGGTCATTGAAGGCCTGAGCCGCGCCTGCCGCGATGCGCAGACGCAGCTGGGCATTAGCGCCGATTTGATTTTGTGCTTTTTGCGCCACCTGTCTGAAGAAGAGGCATTGGCCACCTTGGAAGAAGCCATGCCCTGGCGCGAACATTTCATCGGTGTGGGCCTCGATTCGAGCGAGCTGGGCCATCCGCCCGAAAAGTTTGCCCGCGTGTTTTCCCGTGCCCACGAGCTGGGCTTGCACTGCGTGGCCCACGCAGGTGAAGAAGGCCCGCCCGCCTACATCTGGGGCGCATTGAACGTGCTTCAGGTCGAGCGCATCGACCACGGCGTGCAGGCCATCCACGACGCTGCACTGATGAAACGCTTGGCCGACAGCCGCATGCCGCTCACCGTCTGCCCGCTGTCCAACCTCAAGCTGTGTGTGTTCAAAAATCTGGCCGACCACAACCTGGGCCAGATGCTGGACGCAGGCCTGTGTGTGACCCTCAACTCTGACGACCCGGCCTACTTTGGCGGCTACTTGAACGACAACTACCTGCAGACATTTGCCGCCCTGCACCTGAATGCACAACAGGCCTACCAACTGGCCGCCAACAGCATCGAGGCCAGCTTTGCGCCAGAGACTGACAAGCGCCGATGGATGCATGAGCTCAAAGCGTGTTTTCAGGGGTTTGCGGAGCAGGATTGAGGGCTTGTGCACTCGGGTTAAAATTCACCACTCAAGCCCGCTGCCCCGGCGGGCTTTGTTTTGTTCAATCTTCGGGGCCATGTAGAGGACTACCATGTATAAAAACCTCGCTGCCACGCTCGTGGCCGCCTGCTTTTTTCTTCCGGCCGTTCAGGCCCAAATCTCAGCTCAATCCACTCCCAAAATCACTGCGCCCATCAAGGCCGGTTTTGTCTATGTCTCGCCCATCACCGAGGCGGGCTGGACGCGCCAGCACGACGAGGGCCGCAAGGCCGTTGAGCGGGCTTTGGGCGATCAGGTCAAGACCACTTTTGTGGCCGATGTGGCCGAGGGAGCCGACGCCGAGCGCGTGATCCGCGATCTGGCCAGCCAAGGCCATCAGATCATCTTTACGCCCAGCTTTGGCTACATGGAGCCCACACTGCGGGTGGCCAAAGATTTTCCCAACGTGAGGTTCGAGTCGGTCACCGGCTTTAAAACCGCGCCCAACGTATCGGCATCGAACGCCCGCTATTACGAAGGCCGTTATTTGGCGGGCATCGCAGCTGGTCGCATGACGAAAACGAATGTGGCCGGTTATGTGGCGGGCTTTCCAATTCCCGAAGTCCTGCAGGGCATCAACGCCTTCACTTTGGGCATGCGCTCGGTCAACCCCAAAGCCACCGTGAAAGTGGTTTGGCTCAACGCCTGGTTTGATCCACCCAAAGAGCGCGAAGCGACCATGGCCCTGTTCAATCAGGACGTGGACGTGATCGCTTTCCACACTGGGTCGACTGCCGTGATGGCGGCGGCGCAAGAGCGCGGCAAGATGGCCGTGGCCTACCACTCGGACATGCGCCGGGTTGCGCCCGATGCGCAGATCATCGCCGTGACCCACCAGTGGGGTGACTACTACACCTCACGCATCAAAGCCGCTGTATCCGGCACCTGGACTTCGGGCAATGTGTGGGGTGGCATCAAGGACGGCATGATCCGTGTGGGCGAGTTTGGCCCCAAAGTGCCCAAGGCTGTTCAAGACGAAGTGCTGGCCAAGCAAAGGCTGGTCGGCACGGGCAAGTTGTTGCCTTTTGCAGGCCCCATCACCGACAACGAGGGCAAGCAGGTGTTGCCTGCGGGTCAAAGCTTGAGCGATACCCAGATCTTGAACATGAACTACCTGGTGCAGGGCGTGCAGGGCCGCGTCTCGCGCTGAGGCCTTCATGCCGGGCCAGGTCAAGACATGGCGTTGCTGAATGAAAAAAGCCGAGGCTGTAAGGCCTCGGCTTTTTGTTGAGCGCTGATCCACTCAGGGCTTGAGCAAGGCCAGCAAGCTTTGCAGGTTGGGTGCTTTCCCCAGGCTCCAGCAGGTTTTCAAAATGTCATTCACTCGAGCGGCTCCCAAAATCGGGTCGGACAAGTCGCGGAACTTGCTCTCTAAATCGGCATCGGTCATGGGCTTTTGCAAAGAGCCAATGGCGTGTTCCACATGCACCTTCACGCTGCGGCCATCGGTCAGGTGGGCGGTGACGTACACGCTCTCTTCACGCACCGAGGTGTCCACCACGGCTTGGACTTTGTCACGCAGGCTCACCACGTCTTCGCGGCGCACGATGTGGTCAGAAAACTCTTCTTCGCCCGCACGCCCAAATATCAGGCCGACGGCGCAGCCGTGGTACACGCTGAACTTGCCTTGCAAACCGTCTTGGGGGGTCTTCTTGCCGGTCAGCTCCAGCACCAATGGGTGCACGCGCAGCTCAATGCTCTTGACTTCTTCGGGCTTGACGCCTTGTGCACGCAGTTGGGCGCAAGCGTCGATGCTGGGGTGGATCACGATGCCGCAGGCAAAGGGTTTGTAGGCGTTGAAGCTGATTTCAAAGCGCTGGCCCAATTCGTCTTGTGCTTCGCGCCAGTCGTATTTGGTGGACAAGACCTGCGCCCAGCCGCGTGGCGCTTCCAACGCACGGGCGCTGGAGGTGAAGCCATGCTTGGCCATGAGGGCCGACATCAAACCTGCGCGGGCTGCGCCACCGGGGTGGAAGGGTTTGGTCATGGTGCCAAACTGCTCACGCAAGCCCACGGGCTGCGAAGCCGCAATGCCCAAGGCCATGGCGGTTTGCTGTGCATTGAGGCCCAGCAAACGTGCACACGCGGCAGCCGCACCCAAAGTGCCAGTGGACCCGGTGATGTGCCAGCCGCGGTCGTAGTGTTGTGGGTACACCAAGTTGCCCATGCGGCAGGCCACGTCAATGCCCAGCACAATCGAATCCATGACCTGGCGGCCTGAGCTGTTTTGTGTTTCGGCCAAAGCCATCACCGCCGAGGCCACGGGGCCTGCAGGGTGGATGATGGTTTTGAGGTGGGTGTCGTCAAAGTCAAAGGTGTGCGATGAGATGCCATTGATCAGGGCCGCACTGGCCATGTCCACGCGTTCGGCGCGGCCAGCGATGGTGGCTTGTTGCGCGGGAGCCAGCATGTTCACAGCAGCCAAGGCCGACTCCACGGCCTCGTGTTTCGCCGCACCGATGGCGCAGCCCAGCCAGTTCAAGAAAGTGCGGTGCGCTTCGTGTTCAACCGCATCACTCCAGCCTTTGGAGGGGTGTTCGGCTACGAACTTGGCGAGTTCGGCTGTGATGGGGGGCGCGTTGTGGTCAGCGGCCACCGCTGTATTGATAGTCATATCAGTCCAGTCAGGGTTTTAAAAAATCAGGCGTCCAGGTTGATCTTGCGTTCACGGGCCAGGTCGGTCCAGCGGGCCAAATCGCGTTTCATGTACTCGAGGAATTGGTTGGGGGTCATGGGCGTCAGCTCCACGGCCTCTGCGCTGAGCTTGTCGCGGAAATCCGGTTGTGCCAGCACTTGGGCGATGGCGTCGTTGATTTGTTTGACGATGGGCGCAGGCATGCCCGCTGGGCCCACCACGCCATACCACTGCTGGGCATCGAAGCCTTTGAGTCCAGCCTCTTCCATGGTGGGCACATCTTTGAGGGCGGGGTGGCGTTGGGTGCCAGTGACCGCCAATGCACGCACGCGTCCGCCGCGAATATGGGGTAGGGCAGCGGCCAATCCAGGGAACATGGCTTGTGTCTGGCCAGCGATCAGGTCGGTTGTGGCTGGGGCAATGCCGCGATACGGGATGTGCACCATGAAAGCACCGGTCTGCATTTTGAACAACTCGGCGGTCAAATGCGTCAAGGAGCCCGCACCAGCCGAGCCGTAAGAGATTTTTCCGGGATTTTTCTTAACGTACTGGATGAACTCCTTGACGTCCTTGACGGGCGTATTGGCATTGACCACCAGCACATTGGGGGTGGTGCCGATCATGCCCAAGGGGGTGAAGTCCTTGATCGGGTCGTAGTTGAGTTTGCGGGTGGCGGGCGCTGTGCCGTGTGTGGCGACATAGCCTTGCATCAAGGTGTAACCATCGGGTGCGGCTTTGGTGGTCATTTGCGAGGCGATCACGCCGCCGCCGCCGCCGTGGTTTTCCACCACGATGCTTTGGCCGAGCACTTTGCTCAGGCGCTCACAAACTTGCCGGCCAATCATGTCGGAGCCGCCGCCAGCTGCCACGGGCACGATGTATTTGATGGGTCGGTTGGGATAAGCGGCTTGAGCCGAGGCCAGGCCGGGCATGGCCATGAGCAAGGGGGCGGCCTGGATCAGTGTGCGTCTTTTCATGTTGTCTCCTCTGGGGTGGTTGAAATCTGTGCGGTGCTGGGCATGCTTCGGGTCAAGCGCTGGTGGGCCTGGGTCACGTGCTCTGCCAGCAGGCTTTGGGCGCTGGGGGCATCCCCCTGCACAATGGCCTGGCTGATCTTGAGGTGTTCTGCGATGGAGGTGGCCATGCCACTGACCTGGGCCAGACTTTGCAATCGTGCCAGGTGCAGCTTTTGCACCACTTCTTGGTAGGTGCGGCTGAGTTGCTCGTTGCGCGCAGCCACGACGATCATCCAATGGAAGTGCAGGTTTTCCGAGTAATAAACAGGCAGCTTGTTTTCGCCGTGCGCTTGCTGCATGGCGGCGATGGAAGTATTCAGTGCTTGGGTCAGCGTCTCTCGATCTGCCTGGTGTAAGGCGGCTGCTTTGGCCCCAGCGAAGCCGTCGAGCAGGCTGCGCATTTCATACAAGTCACGTACTTCTTGTGCGTCAATCGCTCTGACAAAAACGCCCGCGTGCTTGCGTGAAACCACCAGACCAGAACTCTCCAGCTCCCGCAGGGCCTCGCGGACAGGGACTCGAGAAACTTGCAGGCGGCTGGCAACATCGGGTTCGCTGATGCGCTCGCCCGGTTGCAGCTGACCTTGCAGGATGTGTTCGAGCAGATCCTCCCGCACCAGCTTGGCCAGTGAGGTTTCCCGCATGGTTTTGATGCGGTCAAAGGTGTGGTGTGTGATCCAAGGGAGCATGAAATTGGATGATTTTTCGAATATCGTATACGAAATATCTGTATTGATTGGCTTGCACGGTCGAGTGCGTGACATGTGGCTTTGACATGAATGCTTTGAAACACCCGGGCAGAGCCCATCGCTACAGGGCTTTGAGCACACCCTTAAAATGGCCGAAACATTCAAAGGTTGAGCGATGAGCATCAAGAGCGACAAATGGATCCGCCGCATGGCCGAAGAGCACGGCATGATCGAGCCGTTCGAGCCGGGCCAGATCCGCAAGGACGCGGCCGGCCAGAAAATCGTCAGCTACGGCACCAGCAGTTATGGCTACGACATCCGCTGCGCCCCTGAATTCAAAGTGTTCACCAACATCTACAGCACCGTGGTGGACCCCAAAAACTTCGATGAACGCAGCTTTGTGGACATCGAAAGCGATGTCTGCATCATCCCGCCCAATAGCTTCGCGCTGGCTCGCACCATGGAGTACTTCCGAATTCCACGCAATGTGCTGACCATATGCCTAGGCAAGAGCACCTATGCCCGCTGCGGCATCATCGTTAACGTGACCCCGTTCGAGCCCGAGTGGGAAGGCTTTGTGACACTGGAGTTCAGCAACACCACCCCACTGCCCGCCAAAATTTATGCAGGCGAGGGCTGCGCCCAGGTGTTGTTCTTTGAAAGCGACAAAGACGATGTGTGTGAGACCAGTTACAAGGACCGGGGTGGCAAATACCAAGGTCAGGTTGGTGTGACGCTGCCCAAAACCTGAGTTGCATCTGTAAACAATACCCGCAGTGGCTAAACAATGCCCAGTGCGCTCAACTGCTGAGTTGTTCATCATGTTCTCCGATCAAGGGAGGGTGCAATTCCTCATGGTGGGCGACAAGTCCATTGTGAAATTTTCGAAACGGTGCAGAGATCGTGAGATTGCCACATATAGCGCGCATCCATCTCGCACCGCAATGGCGCTGAAATGACCTGCCCATTCACGTATCATTTCTGCTTATGAATATCATCATCCTGGGCGCGGGCCGTGTGGGCGAAAGCGTCGCTGAAAGCCTGGTTTCCGAGCAAAACGACATCACCGTCATCGACCAAGACCCCGAGCGGTTGCGTCTTTTGCAAGAGCGCTTGGACCTGCGCGGCGTGGTGGGCAACGGCATTCAGCCTTCGGTGCTGCGCGAAGCCGGGGCCCAGGACGCCGACATGTTGATCGCCTGTGCGGCGGCCGACGAGTCGAATCTGGTGGTCTGCAAGATCGCCCACGATGTCTTCAACGTGCCCACCACCATCGCCCGCCTGCGTTCGCCCGAATTCAACGAGGGCGACGCCTTGCTGGGCAAGTCCGGTTTCGCGGTGGACCATGTGATCTGCCCCGAAGAGTCGGTGATGCGCTACATCGAACAGCTTATCCAGTACCCTGAGGCCCTGCAGGTGCTCGAATTTGCCGAGGGCCGCGTCAGCCTGATTGTGGTGCGTGCAGCTGCCGACAGCTTGCTGGTCAACCACACCATTGCTGAGTTTCGCGGCCGCTTGCCCGATGCCGAGATGCGCGTGGTGGCCCTGTACAGGCAGGACGCCTTGGTGGACGCTTTGCCCGAGACCCGCATCCTGCCCGGTGACGAGGTCTTTGTGCTGGCCGACACCCGCAAGATTCCCCTTGTGCTGGCGGGCATTCACAAGGCTGACCAACCGGTTAAGCGCCTGATGCTGGCCGGTGGCGGCAAAGTGGGTTTGCGCCTGGCGCGCATTCTGGCGGGTCAATACGACGTCAAGCTGATCGAGCGTGACAAAAAGCGCTGCGAATACCTGGCCAGCCAGTTGCCATCTGGCATGCTCATCCTGAATGGTGATGGCGCAGACGAAGACCTGCTGCATGAAGAAAACGTGGGTGAGATGGACTTGTTTTTGGCACTCACCAGCGACGACGAGGACAACATCATGTCGGCCATGTTGGCCAAGCGCATGGGCGCGCGGCGCGTCATGGCCCTGATCAACCGCCGCGCATATGCCGACATGATGCAAGGCAGCACGATCGACATCGCGATCTCGCCCGCACAAACTGTGATCGGCGAGCTGCTGGCGCATTTGCGACGGGGCGATGTGGCGGCAGTCCACAGCCTGCGCCGGGGGGCGGCCGAGGCCTTGGAGGGCATCGCGCGTGGCGACCACAAGACCTCCAAATTGGTCGGGCGCCGCGTTGAAGAAATCAAGCTACCGCAAGGCGTGAGCATGGGGGCTATTGTGCGTGGCGAGGGCAAAAAATCCGAAGTGCTGATGCCGCACCACGACACCCTGATCGAGGCCGACGACCACATCATTTTGTTCATCCCTAACAAGCGTGATGTGCGTGCGGTGGAAAAACTCTTTCAGGTCAGCGCGACCTTTTTTGGCTGATCATGCTTGTCTACCGTGTCGCCCCTGTGTTGGGCAAGATCGTTTTGGTGTTCGTGCTGACCTTGCTGGTGCCACTGACCATATCGATGGTCTTGGACGATGGCGCGACCAGCGCCTATGCCATCACCATGGGCGTGTGTGTGTTGGTCGGGCTGGCTTTGCTTTTGCTGGGGCGGCGCGGTGTACGCGCCAATGAGCTGAAGTCGCGCGATGGCATTTTGTTGGTTGGCTTGGTTTGGACCTTGTTACCCTTGATCGCGTGCCTGCCTTTTCTTTTGCACTTTGCCCAGACGCCTAAACCATTGAGCTTTTCAGGTGCGTATTTCGAAGCCATGTCGGCGCTCACCACCACCGGCTCAACCGTGATTGTGGGCTTAGACCATTTGCCCCCATCGATCAACCTGTGGCGCTGTTTTTTGCAGTGGTTGGGGGGCATGGGCATTTTGGTTTTGGCCGTGGCTATTTTGCCCATGCTGGGTGTGGGCGGTAGCCAGTTGTTTCGCGCAGAAGCCACTGGTCCTATGAAAGACAGCAAGCTCACGCCTCGCATCACCGAAACCGCCAAAGGATTGTGGACGGTGTATTGCATGCTTTCGGTGGCGTGTTTGCTGGCCTACCGCTGGGGCGGCATGACTTGGCTGGATGCTTGGGCGCATATGTTTACCACACTCAGCTTGGGCGGCTTGTCCACCCACGATGCGAGTTTTGGGTTTTTTAACTCGCCCACACTTGAATGGATCGCCATCGTATTCATGCTTTTGGCCAGTTGCAATTTCGCTTTGTATTTTGTCGCCTTGGTCAAACGTCAGCCTTTGAAAGTGTTGCGTGATCCTGAATGGCGGGCATCCATTGGGCTGCTGGTCGGCGTCAGTTTGCTGATCGCCGCTTTGCTGTGGTTCAAAGGCCACCCTGCCGATCTGGCTGACATCATCCGAATGAGTCTTTTCAACGTCATCTCGATTGGTTCCACCACGGGCTATGCCACGGTGGATTACACCCAGTGGCCCGTTTTTGCGCCCATTGTGATGCTCATTTTGTCCGGTATTGCCACCAGTGCAGGCTCCACGGGCGCGGGCATCAAAATGGCGCGCCTGGTGATTTTGATCAAACAGGCACGCCGTGAAATGCGGGCCATCATTCACCCTCGCGCCGTTCAGCCCGTGACTTTGGCGGGTCATCCGGTAGACAACCGCACCATTTTTTCTGTGCTCGGGTTCATGCTCATGTATGGGGGCACCATCATCGTTTTGACATTGCTGCTCTTGTTGACGGATATGCCTTTTGAGACGGCCTTCAGTGCCGTGGTGGCCAGTGTGAACAACATGGGACCGGGCTTGAATGAGGTCGGACCTTCAGGCAACTACGCCAGTTTGTCAGCCACGCAATTGTGGATTTGTACACTGGCCATGTTGTTGGGGCGTTTGGAAATCTTGTCCTTCCTGGTCATCCTCACCCCCGGTTTTTGGCGAAAATGAAGGTTGATCAAGGAGACACACATGCCCATCACCAAAGGTTTTCAAGTCCTCGTCGACGAGGCCATGGCCCAGGTCACCACCCACAGCGTGTCCGAGGTGCAGGCGCTCTTGGTCGACTCAGCGGTGCAAATCGTCGACATCCGTGACCCGCGTGAGCTGGAGCGCGAAGGCACAGTGCCCGGC
This sequence comes from Limnohabitans sp., assembly GCA_044361935.1. GTDB lineage: Bacteria > Pseudomonadota > Gammaproteobacteria > Burkholderiales > Burkholderiaceae_C > Limnohabitans_A. Next base: position 13,097 of record JBIKHW010000028.1, read on the forward strand.
GCTTTGCTGGCCCCTCGCGGCATGCTGGAGTTTTGGGTGGACCCGGCCTCGCCCTACTTCAAGCCCGTGTTCGCGGAAGAGAGCAAACAGTTCATCCTGTTTTGCGGTGCAGGCTGGCGTAGCGCCCTGGCCACCAAAACCCTGCAAGACATGGGCATGACCAATGTGGCCCACATCGACGGCGGTTTTGCGGCCTGGAAAAAAGCAGCGGCACCCATCGTCACCATGGAGCAACACAAAGCCGAAAGCGCGGCGCGCAAAGGCGCTTGATGGCCACACCTTGCCCCTGTGGTCGCACCGGCCCCAAAGGCCAGCTGCAGGCCTTGGACGATTGCTGTGGCCCGCTGCACGCAGGCGAGGCCGCACCCGATGCTGAGCGCCTCATGCGCTCGCGCTACAGCGCCTTTGTGCGGGGCGATGTGCCTTATTTGTTGGCGACTTGGCACAGCAGCCAGCGCCCTGCCGAGTTAAAGCTGGAATCCGGTGGCAAATGGTTGGGCTTGGAGATCAAGCACTATCGCGTCACCGGGGTTGACACCGCCGAGGTCGAATTTGTGGCGCGTTTTCGGGTGGGCGGCAAAGCGGTGCGCCAGCACGAACGAAGCCGCTTTGTGCGCGAAGGCGGGCGCTGGTTTTATGTGGACGGCGACGTTCTCTGAGCGGGCACTTCGTACAGCTCCAGCGGCAGACCATCCGGGTCGGCAAAAAACACAAAGCCTTGTCCGGTGTACTCGTCGGTGCGCACGTCCTCGACCTCAACCCCTTGGGTTTGCAGGTGCGTGACCCAGGCCTGCAAATCTTTCACCGCAAAGGCCAAGTGGCGCAAGCCTCGCGCCTCGGGATAACTGGGGCGAGGCGGTGCCCCCTCAAACGAAAACAACTCGACTTGACCGCCATCGGGGAGGGCCAAATCCAGCTTCCATGATTTGCGAGCGGCTCGAAAGTTTTCGGCTACAACACGCAGGCCCAGTACCTGGGTGTAGAAGTGTTTGGCGCGGGCGTAGTCTGAACAGATGATGGCCGCGTGGTGGATGCGGAGCAGGTCGGGCATGGTGCGTTTGGACAGTGGCTGTGAGTTTGTAGTGTGCCTTGATGCGATGGCTTTATGATCTGCCGCATGAACTTTGAAGCCATTTTGTTTGACTGTGACGGCGTGCTGGTGGACAGCGAAGCCATCACCTGCGGCGTGCTGCGCGACATGTTTGAAGAGCAGGGCTGGCGCATGACGCTGGCCGAGTGCATGCAGCGCTTTGTGGGCCACACCGTCAAAAGCCAGCGCACCACCATCGAGGCCCACACCGGTCAGCCACTCACCGATGCGTGGCTCGAAGAGTTTTATGCCCGGCGCAACGAGCGCCTCACGCAAAGCATCACCGCCATCGACGGCGTGCACGACGCGGTGGCGCATTTGCATGACCATTGCCAGGGACGCATCGCCGTAGCATCGGGCGCAGACCGCTTCAAGGTCGAGATGATGCTCAAGCAAGTGGGGCTGATCCACTTTTTTGAAGGCCGTATTTTCAGCGGCCATGAGATGCCGCGCAGCAAGCCGCACCCCGATGTGTACTTGGCCGCTGCGGCCCATCTGCAAATCGACCCAGCCCGCTGCCTGGTGGTGGAAGACACCACGGTGGGCATCACGGCCGGTGTGGCCGCTGGGGCCACGGTGTGGGCTTATGCCGCGCCGCCAGCCGAGCATGCTCCGCTTTTGCAGGCGGGGGCACAGCGGGTGTTCACCGGCATGCACGACTTGCGGCTGACGTGAATCCGGTATCGGCCGATGCGTTTTAAGTGGGCTTGGCCAGCCTGAATTCTTCGGGCGTTCGGCCGGTCCAGCCTTTGAAGGCCCGCATGAAACTCTTCTCGTTCTGAAAACCCACCTCGGCCGCGATCTGTTTGATGGGGCGCTGCGTGCGCAGGAGCAAATCGGCGGCCATCTCGCGGCGCACGCTGTCTTTGAGTTGTTGCAAGCTCGCACCTTCTTCTTTGAGTTGCCGGTGCAGGGTGCGGGGTGACAGGTTGAGCCAAGAGGCCAGGTCATCGGCGTTGCGGCTGTGTTCGGGGTGTTCGGCCAGGGTTTGGCGCACCTTCTCCACCAGCAGTCGGTCGCGTCGGTAGGGCCGCACCGTGAGCAGCAGGGCGCGTTGCAGCATGTGCTGTAGAGCAGCCTCGTCGCGGCGCAGGGGCAGCTGCAAATAGCCCGCATCAAAGCTCAGACGACTGTGCTGCGCCTTGAATTGGCAGGGGCCATCAAACAGCACGCGGTAGCTCTCGGCGTGGGGTGGCGGCGCAAAGTGCAGCTCGGTCGCGGCCAGCGGGATGCGCGAATCCGTCAGCCAGCAGGCCACACCCAGCGCGTTGCGCAGCACCGACACGGTGCAAAACTCGCGCAGGTCTTTCAGGTCGTGCGCTTCGTGCAGTTCGATGTGGGCCAAGCCATCGGTTGTGCTCAAGGTGAGCCGGATGTCGTCCGTCAACAGGTTGTGGTGACGGCACCAGCGGCTCAGGGCCACGCCCAAGGTGGGCGCGGTCAGGGAGGCGCGGACCAACATGCCGTAGCTGCCCCAGGGCAAGCGGCGGCGAAACCAGCCCAGCGCTTCGTCGCCCAGCTCGCGCATGGCGGTGGCCGAGAGCCATTCCATTTGCAAAGCGGTGATGCGTGATGCCGTTTTTTGGAATTGTTCTGGCGCAATTTGTGCCGCACTCAGTGTTGGCCAAGGGTCCAGGCCACGCTGGGTGTAGGCGCTGGCAATCGCCAGAACAAAGGCCATGGGTGTCTCGGCTCGGCCGTGGCTATCGGGGCTGGGGAGGGGGCGACTGGTCTGGGGCATGGCGGCGTCCATTGTGGCATTGAATGTGGCACGATTTGCAACCCATTTGACACGCCCAGAGGCCTTGCTGCCTTTAAGCTGGCAGGCATCACACCGTTGATGCATCCAGGGCTTGGCCCCGGGGTGCCCGCTTCTAGGAATCACCATGACCGTTTTGCACTCCCAATTGAACCCGCGTTCCGCCGATTTCCAGCATAACGCCGCTGCCATGCGTGCCTTGGCCGATGACCTGCGTGCCCACATGGAGCGGGTGGCCCAAGGCGGTGGCGAGGCACCCCGCGCCAAGCACACCGCCCGGGGCAAATTGCTGCCGCGTGACCGCGTGCAGATGCTGCTCGACCCCGGCACGCCTTTTCTGGAAGTCGCGCCGCTGGCGGCGCTCAATATGTACAACAACGACGCGCCCAGTTCCGGCGTGATCGTGGGCATTGGCCGCGTGAGTGGGGTGGACTGCATGATCGTGTGCAACGACGCCACGGTGAAGGGCGGCACCTATTACCCGATGACGGTGAAAAAGCATTTGCGTGCGCAAGAGATCGCGCAGCAAAACCAGCTGCCATGCATTTATTTGGTGGACTCGGGCGGTGCCAACTTGCCCAACCAGGACGAGGTCTTTCCCGACCGCGACCACTTCGGCCGCATCTTTTTCAACCAGGCCAATATGAGCGCGCAAGGCATTGCGCAGATCGCGGTGGTCATGGGCTCTTGCACCGCGGGTGGCGCATATGTGCCCGCCATGAGCGACGAGACCATCATCGTCAAGAACCAGGGCACCATCTTTTTGGGCGGACCGCCGCTTGTTAAAGCGGCCACAGGCGAGGTGGTGAGCGCTGAAGATTTGGGCGGTGGTGATGTGCACACCCGCTTGAGCGGCGTGGCCGACCACCTGGCGCAAAACGACGTGCATGCGCTGGCGCTGGCGCGTCAGGCCGTGAAAAACCTGAACGCCCAAAAGGCCCCCAACATTGCCACGCACGCGCCTGTGCCGCCCAAGTTCGACGCGCAAGAGCTGTATGGCGTGATTCCGACCGACACGCGCAAGCCTTTTGATGTGCGCGAGATCATCGCCCGCATCGTCGACGGCTCCGAGTTCGACGAATTCAAATCGCGCTTTGGCACCACCTTGATCTGCGGCTTTGCCCGCATCGAAGGCATGCCGGTGGGCATCATCGCCAACAACGGCATTTTGTTCAGCGAGTCGGCTTTGAAGGGCGCGCACTTCATTGAGTTGTGCTGCCAGCGCAAGATCCCGCTGGTGTTTTTGCAGAACATCACCGGATTCATGGTGGGCCGCAAATACGAAAACGAAGGCATCGCCCGCAACGGTGCCAAGATGGTCACGGCCGTGGCCACCGCCGCAGTGCCCAAATTCACCATCATCATCGGCGGCAGCTTTGGCGCGGGCAACTACGGCATGTGCGGCCGCGCGTACAGCCCCCGTTTCTTATGGATGTGGCCCAACGCCCGCATCAGCGTCATGGGTGGC
>JBIKHW010000243.1:0-5381 GCA_044361935.1 Limnohabitans sp.
TTTGGGCCTGAACGTCACCGAGCGTGATGCCTGTTTTGCGGCCGTGGCACAAGTTGAAGAGCGCTTTGGGCGCGTGGACGTGCTGGTCAACAACGCCGGGGTTTACCGTGCCAAGCCTTTCCTCGATTACGCGCCGCAAGACTTTCAGGACATGCTCGATGTGAACCTGTTTGGTGTGCTGCACTTCATGCAGGCGTGCCTGCCGGGCATGCAGGCACGTCGGCACGGCCGCATCGTCAACATCGCCTCCACGGCAGGCAAATGGGGCTCGCGCAACCAAAGCGCCTACAACGTCAGCAAGCATGCGGTGGTGGGCCTGACGCGCTGCGTGGCGCTCGAGGCCAGCCCCCACTCGGTGACCGTGAACGCCATCTGCCCCGGCTTTGTGCAGACCGACATGGTGGAAACACTGAAAGCCCAAGTTGCGCAAAGTACAGGCATGAGTGGCGACGACATGGTCAAGGCCGCCTTGGCGCGGGTGCCGCTGGGGCGGGTGCTGAATCCTGACGAAATCGCTGCCCTTGCGGTCTACCTGGGCTCTCACGAGTCACGCGGCATGACAGGGCAGTCCATCTTGCTCGATGGCGGCATGGTCATGGTGTAGTGAACCTATCGATTCGACTCTCTCCCCAATTCAAATGAATATCGCCCTCTGGTTGTCGCGCACCGCCGAACGTTACCCGCAACAAGCCGCCATCGCGCATGGCACCGATGTCTGGTGCGATTACGCCGAATTCGCCCGCCGAGCCGCCCGCACGGCCAGCTGGCTGCACGCTCAGGGCGTGCAGCCCGGCGACCGTGTGATGCTCTTTTTGTACAACACACCTGAGTATTTGCCTCTGGTCTGGGGCATCTGGTGGGCCGGTGCGGTGGCGGTACCCGTCAACGCCAAGTTGCACGAGCGCGAAGCCGCATGGATTGCCCAGCACAGCGAAGCACGCATCGCTTTTTGCGACAGCAAACGTGAACACGAATTCGCACAAGCGCTGCGTGAAATTGGCGTCGATACAGGTGTCGAAGCCAACACCCACTTCATGTTGCAAGCCGAAGGCCCGCAGCTGCCTTTGCAAGCCAGAAGCGACGACGACCCGGTCTGGTTGTTCTACACCAGTGGCACCACCGGCCGCCCCAAGGGCGTGGTGCTGTGCGCCCGCCAGTTGCGCGGCTGTACGCTGGCGTATTTCGCAACGGTGCAATCGGTGGCGCGTGGCGACACCATGCTGCACCCCGCACCCCTTTCGCATGGCGGCGGCATGTACCACTTGCCGTATGTGCTGAACGCGGGCTTGAACGTGGTGCCCCGATCCGACGGGTTTGACCCGCACGAAGCCCTGGCGCTGGCCGCGCATTGGCAGCGGGCCTCGTTTTTTGCAGCCCCCACCATGGTGCGGCGGTTGGTCGACGCGGCACGCACCTTGCCCGAGCGGCCGCAGGGCCTGGCCACCATCGTTTATGGCGGTGGTCCCATGTATCTGGCCGACATCGAAGAGGCTTTGCAGGTCATCGGCCCGCACTTTGCGCAGATTTATGGCCAAGGGGAATGCCCCATGACCATCAGCGTGCTGCCCAAGAGTGATGTGTTGGACACCACCCACCCACGATGGCGCGAACGGCTGGCTTCGGTCGGGCATGCGCAGGCCATGGTCGAGCTGAGGATTGGCGACGAAACGGGCGCCCCAATGCCTGTGGGTGAAGTGGGTGAAATTTGCGTGCGAAGCGAACTGGTCATGGCGGGTTATTGGCGTGACCCGGAGGCCACAGCCAAGGCCATTCGCGATGGTTGGTTGCAAACTGGCGATGTGGGCCGCCTGGATGCCGATGGTTACCTGACTTTGCTGGACCGATCGAAAGACATGGTGATCAGCGGTGGAACCAACATCTACCCACGCGAAGTCGAAGAGGCGTTGCTCACCCACCCGCAGGTGGCCGAGGTCTCGGTGATTGGCCGGCCTGACCCTGAGTGGGGCGAGGTGGTGGTGGCTTTTGTGGTGAGCCACTCAGACCTGAGTGTGGCTGAGCTGGACGCGCATTGCCTGTCACAGGTCGCAAGATTCAAGCGACCCAAGCACTATCACCTGGTGCCGAGCTTGCCCAAGAACAACTACGGCAAGGTGCTGAAAACCGAGTTGCGCACCTTGGATGCGCAACTCGTGCAAACCCAAGTATGACGAGTCACTGGCGGCAAGACGAAACTGTCGAGTCATGCAATGGACGGGACAGACACCTGCGTGACAAGACCCCGGGATAACCATGACACCAAACTGACGATCGCCCCCCACAATTCAAACGCTATGCCAGTCTCAGTTGCCGAACAATGAACCCGAGCCCTTCAGATGTCCAGCCAATTCATTCTTGAAACCCGCGAACTTGTCAAAGAGTTCAAAGGCTTTGTTGCCGTCAACGACGTGAACCTCAAGGTTCGTCGCGGAGAGATCCATGCACTGATCGGCCCCAATGGTGCCGGTAAGACCACGGTCTTCAATTTGCTGACCAAGTTCTTAATTCCTACTCGGGGTCAGATCCTGTTCAATGACCGTGACATCACTGGTGAAAAACCCGCCCAGATTGCCCGACGTGGCATCGTTCGGTCTTTTCAGATTTCGGCTACTTTCCCCAACCTGTCCGTGGTGGAAAATGTGCGCATCGCCTTGCAACGCGGGGCTGGCATGTCCATGCAGTTTTGGCGTTCTGAGCGTGTCTTGGACATCCTGAACGATCGCGCCATGCAACTGCTGGCCGAAGTCGACCTCCAGGACATGTCCCACTTGATGGCGGTCGAACTGCCTTATGGTCGCAAGCGCGCTCTTGAAATTGCCACCACTTTGGCCATGGAGCCCGAACTCATGCTGTTGGACGAGCCCACGCAGGGCATGGGCCACGAAGATGTGGACCGCGTCACGCAGCTGATCAAAAAAGTGGGGGCTAACCGCACCATTTTGATGGTCGAGCACAACATGAACGTGGTCTCCAAGATCGCGGACACCATCAGCGTTTTGCAACGCGGCCAAGTGATTGCCGAAGGGCCTTACTCGGTGGTTTCTCAAAATCCTCAAGTGCTCGAGGCCTACATGGGCACGGCCGAAAACCAGTTGGAGGGGGCCCATGGCTGAGCCCAAAGAATTTCTGCGCATCAGCGACCTGCACGCCTGGTATGGCGAGTCGCATATCCTGCATGGGGTGAACCTGACCGTCAACGAAGGCGAAGTGGTCACCCTGCTTGGGCGCAACGGCGCAGGCCGCACCACCACCATCAAATCCATCTTGGGCTTGGTAGGCAGACGCACCGGCCAAATCACGATCAACGGCACCGAATCGGTCAACATGGCGCCGCACCAAATTGCCAAACTCGGCATTGGTTACTGCCCTGAAGAGCGCGGCATTTTTGCCTCCCTGACCTGCGAAGAAAACCTGATGCTGCCCCCCGTGATCGCCGCTGGCGGCATGGGTTTGGACGAAATTTACGAGATGTTCCCCAACTTGGCGGAGCGCAAAAACAGCCCCGGCACACGCCTGTCGGGCGGCGAACAACAGATGCTCGCAGTGGGGCGTATCTTGCGCACAGGTGCCCGCTTTTTGCTGCTGGACGAAATCTCAGAGGGCTTGGCCCCGGTCATCGTGCAGGCCCTGGCCCGCATGATCCGTTCTCTCAAGGCCAAGGGCTACACCATCATCATGGTGGAGCAAAACTTCCGCTTTGCAGCACCACTGGCCGACCGTTTTTATGTGATGGAGCATGGGCAAATCGTTGAAGGCTTCACCTCAGCCGAATTACCCAACAAGATGAGCATGCTCAGTGAGTACCTCGGCGTCTGACTTTTTTTTAAACCAGGAGACAACACCATGAAACGCAAACTTCTCACCATCGCCGCAGCCGCGGCCTGCGCCTTCGGCGGTGCCGCCCAAGCCCAGATCTCTGACGGCACGGTCAAGATCGGCGTGTTGAACGACATGTCCGGCCTGTACTCCGACATCACCGGCCCAGGTTCTTTGCTGGCGGCCCGCATGGCGGTCGAAGACTACGTCAAAGCCACCGGCTCCAAACTCAAAATTGAAGTGATCGGTGCCGACCACCAAAACAAACCCGATGTGGGCTCCAACATTGCTCGCCAGTGGTTTGACACCGACAAGGTCGACATGATCGCCGACGTGCCCACGTCTTCTGTGGGCTTGGCTGTGGCCGCGATCGCCCGCGAAAAAGGCAAGCTGCACGTCAACGCCGGATCGGCCACGTCCGACCTGACGGGCAAGGCTTGCAATGCCAACACCATCCACTGGGCTTACGATACCTACATGCTGGCCAACGGCACCGGCAAGGCGATTGTCAAAAACGGCGGTAACACCTGGTTCTTCTTGACCGCTGACTATGCTTTCGGCCACGCCCTGGAGCGCGATACCGAAGCCGTGGTGACCAAGAACGGCGGACGTGTGGTCGGCAAAGTCCGCACCCCATTCCCGACACAAGACTTCTCCTCGTTCTTGCTGCAAGCCCAAGCTTCCAAGGCCAAGATCATTGGTTTGGCCAACGCAGGTGGCGACACCACCAACTCGATCAAGCAAGCGGCCGAGTTCGGCATCGTTCGTGGTGGTCAAAACTTGGCCGGTCTGTTGGTGTTCTTGCCTGACGTTCACTCCCTGGGTCTGAACGTGGCCCAAGGCCTGATGTTGACCGAGACCTTCTACTGGGATCTGAACGACCAGACTCGCGCATGGTCGCGCCGCTTTGCAAGCGCCAACAGCGGCAAGATGCCTTCCATGGTGCAAGCGGGTGTTTATTCCAGTGTGATCCATTACTTGAAGTCCGTTGAAGCAGCCAAGACCGATGACGGCACCAAAGTAGCGGCCAAGATGAAAGAGCTGCCCACTGATGATCCCTTGTTTGGCAAGGGCGTTGTCCGTGCCGATGGCCGCAAGATTCACCCTGCTTACTTGTTTGAAGTCAAGAAGCCTTCGGAGTCCAAAGGCCCTTACGACTATTACAAGCTGGCAGCCACTATCCCGGCCAATGAGGCATTCCGTCCCTTGTCCGAGAGCGAGTGCCCACTCGTCAAGAAGTAATCCCACTGTTTTGAGCTAACCAAAGTCACCGCCATGGAAATTTTTGGCATTCCCTCTCAAGCCCTCTTTGGGCAATTGCTGATCGGACTGATCAACGGTTCGTTTTATGCGCTGCTCTCGCTGGGCCTGGCGGTGATCTTCGGCCTGCTCAACATCATCAACTTCACCCATGGCGCCCAGTACATGCTGGGCGCCTTTGTGGCCTACCTGGGCATGCAAAAACTGGGGATGAATTACTGGGTCGCTCTGGTGGTCACACCCCTTGTGGTGGGGGCGACAGGGATGATCATTGAGCGCACCATGCTCAAACAACTCTACAAGCTGGA
>JBIKHW010000244.1:0-5379 GCA_044361935.1 Limnohabitans sp.
ACCTGGACGAAGGCCTGAGCCTGTTTGGCGATCAGTCGTTTGACGTGGTGCTGCAAATCGACACGCTGCAACACCTGCGCAACGCCGAAACCATGCTGCGCGAGACGGTGCGCGTGGGCCGCGTGGGCATCGTGGCCTTCCCTAATTTTGCGCACTGGTTCAACCGCCTGAGCGTGTTGCAAGGCCGCATGCCGGTGACCAAGCGCCTGCCTTACCAGTGGTACGACACGCCCAACATCCGCGTGGGCACCTACGCCGACTTTGGAGATCTGGCCCGCAAAAACCAGTTGCGCGTCATGGACGCCTTTGGCCTGCAGCAAGGCCAGGAAGTCCGACTGTGGCCCAATCTGATGGCGGGCACAGCGGTCTACAAACTGCAACGCAGCTGACATACCCGCTGGATCGTCGCCGCCGGGTACCCCCGCCCATGGCCACAGGATGATTACCAACCTATTGGCACAAATCGGTTTTGGCCTGCTGAATCCGCCTGCGCTGGCGGGCATGATTGAGAAGATCACCGGGACCACGGAAGGCTAAATGATGGGCTTGGTGCCGCACTAAGGCGCGGTGAACTTGGATTGGATGATGCTGGGCTTCGCGCTCTTCAGGGAGATAGCTCAGTTGGGCTTGCACAGGGAACGTGGGGGATAGTGAGCAAAAAAAATGCCCTTGTCAGTGCGGCAATCTTTCGACACTGATGGTTCAAGCCGCTCCAAACCGCAAAGTAAAGCAGGCGCCTGGCATCGTCTGATTAGGGTGTGCGGCGTCTATGCTGACCGTTGCACCGTGCTGCTGCGCGATTTCCTTGACGATGGGCAGGCCCAGGCCAGAGCCATCCACGTTGGTGCCCAGGGCGCGGTAAAAGGGCTGAAACACCAGCTCGCGCTCGGGCAAAGGGATACCGGTCCCATTGTCTTCCACTTGGATCACCAAGGCCCGGCTGTAGGGGTCCACCAGCACCCGCAGGGTGATCACGCCTTGGCGCTCAGAGGTGCTCGGCGTGTAATGAATGGCGTTTTCCACCAGGTTGCGCAGCATCTCCTTGAGCAGCGTGAGGTTGCCTTGCACCTGTGCACCGGGGGTGCCTGCGTCCACGCCCTCATAGCCCAGGTCCAGGCCCTTGTCCATGGCCAGGGGAAGGCAGTCTTGCAAAACATCGCTGGCCAAACTCACCATGTCACACAGTTGCAGTGGCAAGTTGGCCCCACCGCCCTCGGCCCGCGCCAGTGACAGCAGCTGGTTGACGGTGTGTGTGGCCTGCACACTGGCGCGGCCAATTTGTTGCAGGGACTTTTTCAGGTCTTCTTCGCTGGAGCCCGAGCGTTGTGCCAAGTCGGCTTGCATGCGCAAGCCCGCCAGAGGGGTTTTGAGCTGGTGCGCGGCATCGGCCAAAAAGCGTTTTTGCGTGACGATGGAGTCTTTCAGGCGCTCGAGCAAGTCGTTCACCGACACCACCAAAGGGGCCACCTCCATGGGCACGGCCTTGTCGTCCAGGGGGCTCAGGTCATCGGGTTTGCGTTCGCGGATGCGCTCTTCGAGTTGTGACAGCGGTTTGATGCCACGCACCAAGGCCAGCCACACCAACAGCACCGCCAGGGGCAACAAAGCGAACTGGGGCAGCATCACGCCCTTGATGATTTCGGCCGCCAGCACCGATCGCTTTTCGCGGGTTTCGGCCACCTGTACAAGGGCCGGGCGCTTGCCTTCGGCATCCAGGCGGATCCAGGTGTAGGCCACCCGCACTTCTAGGCCGCGCATTTCATCGTCACGAATCTGTACTTCGTAGCTGTTGCCCTTGGGCTCATTGGGTTTGGGCAGGGGCAGCTCGCGGTCACCACTCAGGTGCTCGCCCAAGCTGCCGGTCACCTGGTAGTACACCAGATCGGTTTCGTCGGCGCGCAGCAGTTCGCTGGCCGGTTGCGGCAGGCTGAACTCCACGCGTTTGTCGGATCCCAACTTGACCTGTTGGGCCAGCGCTTGCACGTTGTAGACCAAGGCCCGGTCAAAAGGCTTGTTGGCCAGGCCTTGGGCCACAAGCCATGTCAGCGCCAGACTGATGGGCCACAGCAAAAGCAAAGGCGTGAGCATCCAGTCCAGAATCTCGCCAAACAGCGAGCGCTGCTCGCGTTTGAAAACCTGCAGGTTCCAGCCCTTCGATTTCATGACTTAAAGGCAGGTTGGCATGCGTATCGTGCGGTCTTAACCCGGAATTTTTTCCAGGCAATAACCCAGACCCCGCACGGTGGCGATGCGAATCGGGCCTTTTTCGATCTTTTTGCGCAAACGGTGGATGTAGACCTCGATCGCATTGTTGCTGACCTCTTCGCCCCATTCGCACAATCGCTCGACCAGTTGGTCCTTGCTGACCAGGCGGCCTGTGCGCTGCAAAAGCACTTCGAGCAAGCCCAATTCGCGGGCCGACAGCTCGACCATCTTGCCGTCAATGGTGGCGACGCGACCGGACTGGTCATACACCAGAGGCCCGTGTTTGATCTGCGAAGTGGCGCCGCCCATGCCCCGGCGGGTGAGTGCGCGCACGCGGGCTTCGAGCTCTTGCAGGCTAAAGGGCTTGGCCATGTAGTCGTCTGCCCCGTAATCCAGTCCTTTCACGCGCTCTTCCACACTGTCAGCCGCCGTCAAAATGAGCACCGGCAGGGTGGATCCTCGGGATCGCAGTCGCTTGAGCACCTCAAGACCATGCATTTTTGGCAGGCCCAAATCCAAGATTAGCAAATCGAATTCGTGGTTGGTCATCAAGGCCGCATCGGCCTCGCTGCCGCTGGCTACATGGTCCACAGCGGCCCCCGCGCTGCGCAAGGTGCGCAACAAACCATCTGCAAGGACCTGGTCGTCTTCGGCGATCAGAATGCGCATGCTTGTCTCCTGTTGTTGTGACGTGAGGCACCCGTTGCGCTCAGGCCCACGGGCTGTGTGATTCTAGTGTCAGGACCATAGTGCATGGTGCTGAATGTGTGCTGACGTATGTCTTGGGGCGGCTCAATGGGCATAGGCCTCCAGCCCCAGCGCCACCACGGTGGCCACGTCCTTGCCCACCGCCTCGCGGAACTCGGCCTCGGCCTGGGCCACAGCGTCCTTGAAGGCTTGCAGCCAGGCCAGACCCACGGGGGTGAACACCACACGCCGGGCACGGGCGTCTTGCGGGTCGGCTTCGCGTCGCACCAAGCCCCAGGCGGCACATTGGTCAACCAGGTCGCCCATCGCCTGTTTGCTCATGCCCGCAGCCCGGGCCAGATCGGTCAGGCGCGAGCCTTCCAACGCCAGATGCCGTGTGATGTGCACATGTGCGGCGCTGATTTGGTCACGCGCGGCCAAGTTGGCCAGCGCCAAAGGCACGCCCTCGTTGCCCGCCATCAGGTGCAGCACACGTTCGTCAAAGCGGCGCATGGCGTGGCCTAGCAAGCGGCCCAGGTGTGTTTCGCGCCAGCGGTCATCCTGCAAAAAAGAAGGGTTCAGGCTGTTTGAATCGGTTGTTTCAGGCATTCGCAAATGATAAGGCAAACTGACCATAAATAAGCAATCAAGCGTTGTACAGTTCGTTTACAGTACTGTTCACGCATCCAGTAAACAGCACATCGGTGCTGAGCCCGGTGCCCCAACCCATTGATATTCAAGGAGATTCTCATGAGCGACGACAACAGCGAAAAGTCCAAAGCCCTGCAAGCCGCCCTGGCCCAGATTGAAAAACAATTCGGTAAAGGCACCATCATGCGTCTGGGCGAAGGCGAAGTCATCGCCGACATCCAGGTCGTGTCCACCGGCTCTTTGGGCTTGGACATCGCACTGGGCGTGGGCGGTCTGCCCCGCGGCCGAGTGATCGAAATCTACGGCCCTGAGTCTTCGGGTAAAACCACCCTCACCCTGCAAGTCATCTCCGAGATGCAGCGCCTGGGCGGCACCTGCGCCTTTGTGGACGCCGAGCATGCGCTGGATGTGCAATACGCGCAAAACCTGGGTGTGAACCTGCAAGAGTTGCTGGTCAGCCAGCCCGACACCGGCGAGCAGGCCCTGGAAATCGTGGACAGCCTGGTGCGCTCCGGCGCGGTCGACTTGGTCGTCATCGACTCTGTTGCTGCCTTGACCCCCAAGGCCGAAATTGAAGGCGACATGGGCGACAGCCTGCCCGGCCTGCAAGCGCGTTTGATGAGCCAGGCCCTGCGCAAGCTCACCGCCACCATCAAAAAGACCAACTGCACCGTCATCTTCATCAACCAGATCCGCATGAAGATCGGCGTCATGTTCGGCAGCCCTGAAACCACCACCGGCGGCAATGCGCTCAAGTTCTACGCCTCGGTGCGTTTGGACATCCGCCGCACTGGCACCATCAAGAAGGGCGACGACGCGATCGGCAACGAGACCAAAGTCAAAGTGGTCAAGAACAAAGTGGCGCCGCCCTTCAAGACGGCCGAGTTCGACATCCTGTTTGGCGAGGGCATCAGCCGAGAAGGCGAGGTCATCGACATGGGCGTGACCGCCAAGATCGTCGACAAGTCGGGCGCTTGGTACGCCTACCAGGGCGAAAAAATCGGCCAAGGCCGTGACAACGCCCGTGAGTTCTTGCGCGAGAACCCAGCCTTGGCCCGCGAGATCGAAAACAAGGTCCGTGAATCGCTGGGTATCCGCCTGCTCGAGTCGGCCATTGCCACGCCCAAGGGTGACTGAGCTTGAACAAGCCTGGTTTTCAGCCCTCACTCAAAGGCCGCGCCCTGCGGCTTTTGAGCCAGCGTGAGCATTCTCGCGCTGAGCTGGAGCGCAAGCTGGCCCCTCACGAAGAAGTTCCCGGCGAGCTGGCCAAGGCGCTCGACGAGTTGCAGGCGAGGGACTTCATCAGCGATAGTCGGGCGGTGGATTCCTTGGTCAACCGCCGAGCAGGCAAACTCGGCAATGCCCGAATCCAGCAAGAGCTCGCCCTCAAGGGCTTGTCGGGCGAGGCTGTGGCCGAGGCGCTTGAGAACCTGAAAGACACCGAGTTCAGTCGGGCTCAGGCGGTTTGGCAGAAAAAATTCAGTGGTCTCCCGCAAGACCCGCACGAACGAGCCAAGCACATGCGTTTCTTGATGACCCGTGGCTTTAGCGCGGAAGTGGTGCGACGTGTGGTCAAAGGCGATGGCCTGGATGAAGAGCTTTTGGATTGAGGCCTTCAGGCGTTTGGTTGAAGGTGCTTGGTTGCAGGCCCTGGGCTGACCGGCGGTCAATCCACCATTGGCAGCAGCAATACGACCACGGCACCACCCGAGGGGTTGTTGCCAATGCTCAGGCTGCCCCCGTGCTGCAAAGCAATCGATTTGGAAATGGACAAACCCACCCCCAGTCCTTCGCTTTTGGTAGTGAAAAAAGAGGTGCCCACCTGGCTCAAGGCTT
>JBIKHW010000029.1:0-17289 GCA_044361935.1 Limnohabitans sp.
AGCGCACCGACAGCTCGGTCACAGCGCGGTGGCTGCGGATGATTTGGCCCGTCTCGGCCGAGCCGGTGAAGCTGACCACGTCAAAGGCCTGCAGCTGGTCCATCAGACCTGCGGACGAGCCGCAGATGACTGACAAAGCGCCCACAGGCAGCACGCCCGCATCGACCACGTCTTTGACCATGCGCTGGGTCAGCCAGGCGGTGGCTGTCGCTGGCTTGATGATGACCGGCACGCTCGACAGCAAGGCTGGGGCGGCTTTTTCCCACAGGCCCCAGCTGGGGAAGTTGAAAGCATTGATGAACAGCGCCACGCCGCGAGTGGGCACCTGGATGTGCTGGGTTTGAAAGGCCGGGTCTTTGGCCATGCGGATGCGCTGGCCGTCGAGCAGCAGCGTG
Organism: Limnohabitans sp.; assembly: GCA_044361935.1. Classification (GTDB taxonomy): domain Bacteria; phylum Pseudomonadota; class Gammaproteobacteria; order Burkholderiales; family Burkholderiaceae_C; genus Limnohabitans_A. Next base: position 396 of record JBIKHW010000029.1, read on the forward strand.
GCATCGCCCAGGGCCGCACCCTGTTTGGCGTAATAGCCCAGGGTGAAGATGGCGCCGTCGATGTCCACGCCCGAGTCCTTGGCCACGGTGCCGCTGTTGGCGGTGGCGATCTCGTAATACGCGTCGCGGTGGGTCTGCAGCACCTCGGTGATTTTGACGAGCAGGGCGGCACGTTGGCCGTAACTCAGAGCACGCAAGGCAGCGCCGCCTTGTTCACGGGCAAAGGCAAAGCCTTCGGCCAGGTCGATGCCAGCACTCGACACACGGGCCAGTTCGGTGCCCAGCACCGGGTCGAACAGGGGCGTGCCAGCACCCGTACCGGTTTGCCAGCGGCCTGCGAAGAAGTTGGGAAGCAATGTGGCGTTCATGAAGATGACTTTCGGTAGGGCCAAAGTGGGCTCGGTTCAGACCTGGTGCACAGCGACCCGATGCAAAAAATTTGATCACGCGGTCCGGATGGCGGTATAAACAGAGGTTAATGCACTATTGTGCTTGCCAACGAGTATGCATTAAAGTGCATGTTTTGGGTTGGATGAAATTTAAGGGTTTTCCCTTGGTATTTGGTCAAAGGTTGAACATGACATCCCAAGATTCCCCGTTGATGGCCCCATCCGGGTCAGAGACAAAACGCAGCCCCTTCCTGGAGGCACTGGGCGAACGTGTGCGTAATTTGCGCTCACGCAAAGGCATGACGCGCCGTGCAGTGGCCTTGGCCGCCGATGTGTCCGAGCGGCACCTGGCCAACCTGGAATACGGCACGGGCAACGTCTCTGTACTGGTGTTGCTTCAGGTGGCGCAAGCACTGCAGTGCTCGTTGGCGGAGTTGCTTGGCGACGTGACGACCAGCTCGCCCGAGTGGCTGCTGATCCGTGAGTTGCTGGGCAAGCGCAGCGAGTCCGATCTGCGCCGTGCCCGTGTGCAGTTGAGCGACATGTTCGGTGAGGGGGGTAACGCGCAAGAGCGCAAGAACCGCATCGCGCTGATTGGTTTGCGGGGTGCAGGCAAGACGGCCTTGGGCCAGCGCCTCGCCGACGATCTGGGCTTTCCCTTCATTGAGTTGAGTCGCGAAATCGAGCAGTTTGCGGGCTGCCAGATCAGCGAGATTCACAACCTCTATGGGGCCAACGCCTACCGACGCTACGAGCGCCGTGCGCTCGAAGAAGCGATCCAGATTTACCCCGAAGTGGTGATTGCCACGCCGGGCGGACTGGTCTCGGATTCGGCCAATTTCAATGTGCTGCTTTCGCACTGCACCACCGTGTGGTTGCAGGCCGATGCCGCCGACCACATGGGCCGCGTGGCCGCGCAAGGAGACATGCGCCCCATGGCGGCCAGCCGCGAGGCGATGGAAGACCTCAAGCGCATCCTGGAAGGACGCTCGGCCTTTTATTCCAAGGCCGATATGGCCATCAATACCAGCGGGCGCTCCGAAGATCAGGCCTACGAGGCTTTGCGATCTTCGGTTCGTCAGCATTTGACTTTGTCGACTTGAGAGGATGCGGAAACTTCATTTCCTAGGGTAATTACTTATAAAATGAATTAAAGTGCATGTTGCGGAGTCGGTAAACCTGCACTAAACTTCAGTCCAACATGCAATGAAATGCATTTTTGACGGAAATCAAACCACCCCTTCAACGACGGAGACAGCCATGAGCACTTCACTTCAGGTCAATTACCAGACTAGCCCAGCCGAATACAAACACATCAACCTGTCTTTTGATGGTGAGATTGCTACCTTGGCCATCAACATCAACGAAGACGCTGGCATCCGCCCTGGCTACAAACTCAAGCTCAACAGCTACGACCTGGGTGTGGACATCGAACTGCACGATGCCCTGCAACGCATCCGTTTCGAGCACCCCGAAGTGCGTTCGGTGGTGGTGACCAGCTTGAAGGACCGCGTGTTCTGCTCCGGCGCCAACATCTTCATGTTGGGCGTGTCGACCCACGGCTGGAAAGTGAACTTTTGCAAGTTCACCAACGAAACCCGCAACGGCATCGAAGACTCCAGCAAGCACGACGGCCTGAAATTCGTAGCTGCCCTGAACGGCGCTTGTGCTGGCGGCGGCTACGAGCTGGCTTTGGCTTGTGATGACATCGTTTTGGTCGATGACCGCTCCAGCGCCGTGTCGCTTCCCGAAGTGCCGCTGCTCGGCGTGTTGCCCGGCACCGGCGGTCTGACCCGCGTGACCGACAAACGCCATGTGCGCCATGACCTGGCCGACATTTTCTGCACCAGCGTCGAAGGCGTGCGCGGTCAAAAAGCCGTGGACTGGCGCCTGGTCGACGCGATCGCCAAGCCCGCCGTGTTCAAAGATGTGGTCAAAGCACGTGCCACCCAACTGGCCGCTGGCAGCATTCGCCCTGCAGGCGTCAAGGGCGTGACCCTGACTCCCCTGAACCGCACCATCGCGGCCGATGCCTTGGCTTACACCAACGTCACTGTGGAGATCGACCGTGCCAAGCGCATCGCCACCTTCACCGTCAAGGCCCCCGCCACAGCGCAGCCCACCGACATCGCCGGCATCGAAGCCGCAGGCATGAACTGGTGGCCCCTGCAAATGGTGCGTGAACTGGACGACGCCATCTTGCACATGCGCACCAACGAACTCGACATCGGCACCTGGGTCCTTAAGACCTCGGGCGACGCGGCAGCCGTGTTGGCGTCCGATACCACGATGCTGGCGAACAAAGACCACTGGTTTGTGCGCGAGACCATCGGCCACCTGCGCCGTACCTTGGCCCGCATGGACGTGACTTCGCGCAGCTTGTTTGCCTTGGTTGAAGAAGGGACTTGTTTTGTCGGCACACTCGCCGAGTTGGCTTTCTGCGCCGACCGCGCTTACATGCTGGCCTTGCCAGACGACGAAGCCAAAGCCCCCAAGATCCAACTGAACGAAATGAACTTCGGTTTCTTCCCCATGGTCAACGACCAGACACGCCTCCAGCGCCGCTTCTACGAAGAAGTGCCCGCCATGGAAGCCGCACGCGGCGCCATTGGCAAGGCGCTCGACGCTGACGCCGCTTTGGCTTTGGGCTTGGTCACCGCTGCCCCTGACGACATCGACTGGGCGGATGAAATCCGTCTGGCCTTGGAAGAGCGCTCTTCTATGTCGCCCGACGCGCTGACCGGCTTGGAAGCCAACCTGCGTTTCGCTCAACAAGAGAACATGCTGACCCGCATTTTTGGCCGTTTGACCGCTTGGCAGAACTGGATCTTCCAACGTCCCAACGCCGTCGGCGACAAGGGTGCCCTGAAAGTTTACGGCAAAGGCGAAAAAGTCCAGTTCGACATGAACCGCGTTTAAGTCCTTTCAATTTCAGATCGTTGTGCAGCGTGGTTCCCGGTGGTCTACGCTGCAACCGAAATTTGCCCCCACCGTTGCTTCTTAATTTCTGGAGACTCTCATGTCCGGTATCAACTACAGCGAAAAAATCCCCAACAACGTCAACCTGAGCGAAGACCGCACCTTGCAGCGTGCCCTTGAGCAGTGGCAGCCCAACTTCATCAACTGGTGGGACGACATGGGCCCCGAAGGCTCCACCGACATGGACGTGTACCTGCGCACGGCCGTGAGCGTGGACCCGCAAGGCTGGGCCCAGTTTGGCCACGTCAAAATGCGCGACTACCGTTGGGGCGTGTTCCTGAACCCCGGTGAGCAAGACCGCAAGATCCATTTTGGCGACAACATCGGCGAAAAAGCCTGGCAAGACGTGCCTGGAGAGCACCGCGCCAACCTGCGCCGCATCATCGTGACGCAAGGCGACACCGAGCCAGCGTCTGTCGAGCAACAGCGCCACCTGGGCCTGACTGCGCCCAGCATGTACGACCTGCGCAACCTGTTCCAGATCAACGTGGAAGAAGGCCGCCACCTGTGGGCCATGGTGTATTTGCTGCACAAATACTTCGGCAAGGACGGCCGTGAAGAAGCCGATGCCCTGCTCCAGCGCAACAGCGGTAACGAAGACAACCCCCGCATCTTGCAGGCCTTCAATGAGAAGACCCCTGACTGGTTGTCGTTCTTTATGTTCACTTACTTCACCGACCGTGACGGCAAGTTCCAGCTGTGCGCCTTGGCTGAATCTGCATTCGACCCCTTGGCACGCACCACCAAGTTCATGCTGACCGAAGAAGCGCACCACATGTTTGTGGGCGAGTCCGGTGTGAGCCGCACCATCCAGCGCACCGTGGACGTGATGAACCAGCTCAAGACCGACGACGTGGGCAAGCTGCGTGCCGCCGGAGTGATCGATTTGCCCACCATCCAGCGTTACATCAACTTCCACTTCTCGGTGACCATCGACTTGTTCGGTGCCGACCAGTCGTCCAACGCTGCCACCTTCTACAGCTCCGGTTTGAAGGGCCGTTACGAAGAAGGCAAGCGCGGTGATGACCATGTCCTGAAAGGCAACAGCTACAAGATCTTGTCGGTCGAAGACGGCAAATTGGTCGAGAAAGAAGTGCCGATGCTCAACGCCTTGAACGAAGTGCTGCGCGACGACTACATCACCGACTCCAAAGGCGGCATCGACCGTTGGAACCGTGTGATCGCCAAGGCCGGTATTCCCTTCACCTTGACCGCCCCTCACAAGGCGTTCCACCGCAACATCGGCTCTTTGTCTGGCGCCAAGATCACGCCCGATGGCCGCGTGGTGAGCGACGAGCAGTGGATGGCACAAGTGGGCGAGTGGTTGCCTACCAACGAAGACCGCGCTTATGTGGCCAGCCTGATGGGTCGCTGCGTCGAGCCAGGCAAGTTCGCCAACTGGATCGCACCACCCGTCATGGGCATCAACCGTCAGCCTGTGGACTTTGATTACGTCCGCTTTAACTGATTGAGTTTCTGATTTGACTGCTGCCTCTGTTTCGTTGTAGGGGCAGCAGTTGACAGAGGAAGGGGCGGGTTCCTCATGCTGGGGTACCAGAAATCGTCACCCGCCCCTTCCCCAGTCAACTGCATGGGGTTTGTTGAGCGTCTGTTGGTGGGTGTGTGACTGGTTGTTTCTATGTTCTGCCTTGAGGGTAGGCGGTCATTGAAAGGGCAAGGGGCGGGTTCCTCATAACGGGGTACCGAAAATCGTCACCCGCCCCTTGCCCTTTCAATGACATGGGTGAACTGAGCGATCAGGGTCCCAGTAGACTCTGAGCGTTGAAGCAGGCACAGAGCGACGGAATGGCTTGGGGCCGGACGCCGATTTTCCGGTACTCCGTATGAGGTGCCCGGCCCCAAGCCATTCCGTTGCGGTCCTCGCAGACCACAGACATAAAACGCCAAATACAAGAGAGCCAAGACATGAGCACCGAAGCGACGCTGATCAAACAACACCTGATTGACCCGGAAATCTGCATCCGTTGCAACACCTGCGAAGCGATCTGCCCCGTGGGAGCCATCACGCACGACTCGCTCAACTACGTGGTCAAGGCCGACGTCTGTAACGGTTGCATGGACTGCATCTCGCCATGTCCGACAGGCTCGATTGACAACTGGCGCATGGTGCCCAAGGCCAAGGCTTACAGCATCGAAGAACAACTCAAGTGGTACGACCTGCCCGCTGAACTGAGCGCCGAAGAGTTGACTGCCGCGGGTGGCGTGGCTGATGCCGCGCAAGAAGAAGCACAAACGGCTGTGCAAGCGGCGGCAGCGTCCTCGGCTTCAGCCGTCAGCACCCCCGCTGCCTCGGGCTTCAACTCGGCGCAGTTCGGCGCCACCATCCCCCCTTGGTCGGCCGCCCATGCCTACACCAACCTGTATGGGCCTAAGGCACAAGACAAAACCATCACCGCGACCGTGACCGGTAACCTGCGTGTGACCGAAGTGGGCCAACAAGCAGGCCAGCAAGACTACGACACGCACCACATCGTGCTCGACTTTGGCAGCCTGCCCTTCCCGGTGCTCGAAGGTCAGTCGATCGGCATCATCCCGCCGGGCGTGGACGCCAACGGCAAGCCGCACCATGCACGCCAGTATTCGATTGCCAGCCCGCGCAATGGCGAGCGCCCCGGCCACAACAACCTGTCGTTGACCATCAAACGCGTGCTCGAAGACCACGACGGCAAACCCGTGCGCGGCGTGGCTTCCAACTTCATGTGCGACCTGAATGTGGGAGACAAGGTGCAGGTGATCGGGCCGTTTGGCGCGAGCTTCCTCATGCCCAACCACCCCAAGAGCAACATCGTCATGATCTGCACCGGCACGGGCTCTGCCCCCATGCGGGCCATGACCGAATGGCGCCGCCGCATGCGGGCCAGTGGCAAATTCGAGGGCGGCAAACTCATGCTGTTCTTTGGTGCCCGCACGCCTGCCGAATTGCCTTACTTTGGTCCCTTGAACAACTTGCCCAAGGACTTCATCGACATTGAATTTGCCTTCTCGCGCGAAGTGGGCAAACCCAAGCGCTATGTGCAAGACGCCATGCGCGAACGCGCAGCCGACATTGCACTGCAACTCAAAGACCCCAACACTTGTTTTTATGTGTGTGGCTTGAAGAGCATGGAAGAGGGCGTCGTCATGGCACTGCGCGACATCGCACAGAAAGCTGGGCTCGATTGGGATACCGTGGGAGCCGCGCTGAAAAAAGAAGGCCGTTTGCACCTCGAAACCTACTGACCACGCATGGCGAATACCACCCACATTGGCCTGGACCAAGTTCGCCAGCAACTGCGCCAGCCCCGAACCCAGCTCAAAGGCCGGCAGGCCTCTGGCCCAGCCCTTGAAGAGGTGAGGGCCCTGATCGGTGAACCGCCCACAAACGGCCACCGCCGTGACCTGCTGATCGAGCACCTGCATGTGCTGAATGATCATTTCAAAGGCCTATTCGAGCGCCACATGGTGGCGCTGGCGGCCGAGATGCGTCTGCCCGTGGTCGAGGTGTTCGAGGTCGCTTCGTTCTACCACCACTTCGAGATCCTGAAAGACGATCAAGACGCGCCGCGCATCACTGTGCGGGTGTGTGACAGCTTGAGCTGTAGCCTGGCTGGCAGCGACAGCTTGCTGCGCCAATTGCAAAACGATTTGTTGGATGTGAAGGTCGTGCCCGTGCCCTGTCTGGGCCGCTGCGAGCAGGCTCCGGCCGCGCAGGTCGGTCAGCAGGCCGTGGCGCCTGCGACGGTTGAAACGGTGGCGCAGTGTGTGGCCCTAGACCAGACCGCGCCCAACGCCTTGCCCGATGCGATCCGACTCGATGCATACCTGCAAACCGACGGGTACCAGCTGGCACAACAAGTGGCCTCGGGCCAGCGCGACGTCGAATCGGTGATCCAGGTCTTGGAGTCCTCAGGTTTGCGGGGTTTGGGTGGTGCCGGTTTCCCGGCCGGGCGCAAATGGCGCATCGTGCGCAACCAGCCTGGCCCGCGCCTGATGGCCGTGAACATCGACGAGGGCGAACCCGGTACCTTCAAGGACCGCACCTGCCTGGAAGCCGACCCGCACCGTTTCTTGGAAGGCGTCTTGATCGCCGCCAGCGTGGTGGGCTGTGAGGCGGTGTACATCTACCTGCGCGACGAATACCACGAAGCGCGTGTGTTGTTGACCCAAGAATTGGCCGCTTTGCAGGCCAAGCCACCTTGCGCCTTGCCGCGCATCGAGCTGCGCCGTGGCGCGGGCGCTTACATCTGCGGCGAAGAGTCGGCCATGATCGAAAGCATCGAGGGCAAACGCGGTGAGCCGCGCATGCGCCCGCCCTACATCGCCGAGGTCGGGCTGTTTGGCCGCCCGACGCTGGAGCACAACTTTGAAACCCTGTTTTGGGTGCGCGAACTGATCGAGCAAGGCGCGGACAGCTTTGCATCGCAAGGGCGTCACGGCCGCCAGGGCCTGCGCCGTTTCAGCGTGAGTGGGCGGGTGAAGCACCCGGGCGTGAAGCTTGCGCCTGCGGGCATCACCTTGCGCGAACTGGTCGATGAATACTGCGGCGGCATGAGAGATGGCCATACGCTCTACGCCTATCTGCCCGGCGGTGCCAGCGGCGGCATCTTGCCCGAGCGATTGGCTGATGTGCCTTTGGACTTTGACACCCTGCAGCCGCACGGCTGCTTCATCGGCTCGGCAGCTGTCATGGTGCTCAGCCAACACGACAGCGCACGCAAAGCAGCGCTGAACGTGATGCGCTTTTTTGCGCACGAGAGCTGCGGCCAGTGCACGCCCTGCCGCGTGGGCACCGACAAGGCCGCGCAACTCATGGCCAGCCCCGTGTGGGATGCCGACACCCTGCAAGACCTCGCGCAGGTCATGGGCGATGCGTCCATCTGCGGCTTGGGGCAGGCCGCACCCAACCCGATCCGCTGCGTCTTGCAGTATTTCCCGCACGAAGTGGGGGCCGCATGAGCACCGTCCAATTCACGCTCAACGGTCAAAGCGTTGAAGCGCCCGCTGGCAAAAGCATTTTCAACATCGCCAAAGAGATGGGTATCGCCATCCCGCACCTGTGCCACAAGGAAGGCCTAGCGCCCGATGGCAACTGCCGCGCTTGTGTGGTCGAGGTGGCCGGTGAACGCACGCTGGCCCCCAGCTGCTGCCGCAGTGCCACGCCCGGCATGCAGGTGCAGACGAACAGCCAACGTGCCGTCAAAAGCCAAAAGATGGTGCTCGAGATGCTGCTGGCCGACTTACCCGAGCAGGGCCACAAATGGCTCGATGACCGCGCCGAGGCACCACATGGCGAGCTGAGCCAATGGGCCGAGCACCACGGTGTGCAGGTGCGCCCGGCGCTGGCCGCGCTCAAGCGTGAAGCCGCCCCTGCCGACCTGACGCACCCGGCCATGGCCGTGAATCTGGACGCTTGCATTCAATGCAACCGCTGCCAACGCGCCTGTCGTGATCTGCAAGTCAACGATGTGATTGGCCTCGCCTTCCGGGGCGCACACACCCAAGTGGTGTTTGACCTGGCCGACCCGATGGGCGGCAGTTCGTGTGTGGGCTGCGGCGAATGTGTGCAGGCCTGCCCCACAGGCGCCCTGATGCCCAAGACCCACATGGGCCCACAAAAGGTGGACCGCGAAGTTGATTCGGTCTGCCCTTTTTGTGGTGTGGGTTGCCTGGTCACTTACCAGGTCCGGGACGAAAAGATCATCAGCGTCAAAGGCCGCGAAGGCCCCGCCAACGAAGGGCGTTTGTGCGTCAAGGGCCGCTTTGGCATGGACTACATCCACAGCCCCGACCGGATTACCCAGCCGCTGATCCGCAAAGAAGGCGTGGCCAAAGACCCGGATTTGATCGATGGACACACCGATTGGCGCGAAGTCTTCCGCGAAGCCACTTGGGAAGAAGCCCTGGAGCGAGCTGCCCAGCCACTGAACGCGTTGCGTGATCAACACGGCGCCAAGTCGCTGGCCGGTTTTGGTTCGGCCAAGGGCAGCAACGAAGAAGCCTATTTGTTCCAGAAGCTGGTGCGCACCGGTTTTGGCAGCAACAACGTGGACCACTGCACACGCCTGTGTCACGCGTCCAGCGTCGCAGCCTTGCTCGAAGGCGTGGGATCGGGGGCGGTCAGTAATCCGGTGCGCGATGTCGAGCACTCAGACCTGATCCTCCTGATCGGCTCCAACCCCACAGCCAACCACCCCGTGGCCGCCACATGGATGAAGAACGCCGCGCAACGCGGCACGCGCATCGTGCTGGCCGACCCGCGCATCACCGACATTGGGCGTCACGCCTGGCGTACCTTGCAATTCAAGGCCGACAGCGATGTGGCGTTGCTCAACGCCATGCTGAACGTCATCGTCACCGAGAACCTGTGCGACGAAAGCTTCTTGCGTGAGCGTGCCGACAACGTGGCCGAACTCAAGGCCCATGTGCAGGCCTTCACGCCCGAAGCCTTGAGCTTGGTGTGCGGCATTCCAGCAGACACCATCCGTGAAGTGGCACGGGCTTATGCCAGCGCCAAGGCCGCCATGATTTTGTGGGGCATGGGCGTGAGCCAGCATGTGCACGGCACCGATAACGTGCGCTGCCTGATTGCGCTGGCCAGCGTCACTGGGCAGATTGGCCGCCCCGGTACTGGATTGCATCCGCTTCGTGGACAGAACAACGTGCAGGGCGCTAGCGACGCGGGCCTGATCCCGATGATGTACCCCAACTACCAGCGGGTGAGCGACAAGTCGGCGCACGACTGGTTCGAAAAATTCTGGGACACGAAACTTGACGACCAGCCCGGCTACACCGTGGTCGAAATCATGCACAAAGCGCTGGCCGACGACAGCGACCCGCACAAGGTGCGCGGCATGTACATCATGGGCGAGAACCCGGCCATGAGCGACCCGGACCTGAACCACGCCCGCCATGCTTTGGCCAGTTTGCAGCACCTGGTGGTGCAAGACATCTTCTTGACCGAAACTGCCTGGCTGGCCGATGTGGTGCTGCCTGCCAGCGCCTGGCCCGAGAAGACCGGCACCGTCAGCAACACCGACCGCACGGTGCAAATGGGCCGCCAGGCCGTGTTGCCGCCGGGCGCTGCCAAACCCGACCTCTGGATCATCCAGCAAATCGCCGAGCGCATGGGCCTGAAATGGCACTATGCGGGGGAGCACGATGGCGTGGCAGAGGTCTACGAAGAAATGCGCCAAGCCATGGCACCGGCCATTGGCGGCATTGACTGGGCACGCCTGAACGCAGGCTCGGTCACTTACCCGTGCGTGAGTGCCGAAGATCCGGGCCAGCCCATCGTCTTCCATGACCATTTCCCCACCGCCGATGGTCGCGTGCGGCTGATGACGGCCAGCTTGATCCCCGCCAATGAGCAACCCGATGCCGAGTACCCGATGGTGCTGATCACCGGGCGGCAACTGGAGCATTGGCACACCGGCAGCATGACGCGCCGCGCCAGCGTGCTCGACGCGCTGGAGCCTGCGGCCACAGCCTCGATGTGCGGAGCTGACTTGCAAAGTTTTGGCCTCATGCCCGGTGATGTTGTGACCATCGCCTCGCGCCGGGGTCAAGTGCGTTTGCAGGTGCGTCAAGACGACGGAACGCCACAGGGCACGGTGTTCATCCCCTTTGCCTACCATGAGGCGGCGGCCAATTTGTTGACCAATTCGGCGTTGGACCCGTTTGGCAAGATTCCCGAATTCAAATTCTGCGCGGTGCGCGTCGCGGCTGCCCACACTCAGAAAGCATAATCCGTGGCTTGGATGCACCCGTGAGTTGGTCAGCACTTCGTGTCGCTGGCCCGCGTTGAAGCATCAGGCCAAGGAGGCCGATTTGAATTTGAGTGTGCAAAACATCTTCTGGATGGATGCTTTTTTGTATCTGATGCTGCATGCGGCCATCTGGTGTGGGCTGGCGCGCTTTCGCAGCACGGTGGTGGTCATGTGGAGTGTGTCGGGCATTTTCAGTGCACTGGGTTTGTGTGTGCTGGGCAGCCGGGACTGGTTGAGTACCGATGTGGTGGTGGTGGTGGGGCTGTTCTTGGTGACGGCAGGCAACTGGGGCCGCCAAGTGGCTTTGCGCTCGATCAATGGCCCGGTTTCAACTGTTTGGCTTTGGTCCTCTGGTGGGGCGAATGTGGCCTTTTTGGCGCTCAGCTATGGTTTGCAATTTTCGGGTTCACCCGAGAGCACCATCATGCTGGTGTTTTATGTTTTTCACGCCTTCATTTGTTTGGAGTACTTTTTTGCCGGCAAGCGCATTGCTCTGAACCACGACATTAAAGGCTCGGATTCGGTGATGTGGGCAGGCTTGATTTTTTCGGTGACATTTGGCGTCAAGGCACTGGCCATGATCGTGGGTGTTGGGGCTGAAGATCTGTACGAACTCTCCTGGGATCACGCCTTGGTGTTCATCGGTCAGTTCACAGCCATCATGTTGTTGTGCGTGGGGTTCATGCAGATTTTTGTGGACCAGGACCACCGCAGAAAAATCGCCATAGAGCAGCAACTGGTGCGTGAACAAGAGCAAGCCGCTTTGTCCTCGCAACACGCCCAGGATCTGAGTGCCTTGTTGACCGAGCGCGAAGAGATCATCCGGCAGCTGACACTGTCCCACAAGAGCGCGGGCATGGGGGCGCTGGTGGCCAGTTTTGCGCACGAACTGAATCAGCCTCTCACGGCCATTTTGTTGCACGCCGAACTGATCCAAGCCAAGCTGCAAGAGGCCGAGCGTGAGCAGTTACCACTCCAGCTGGAGATGCTCCACAAAGTGACCAGTGGCATCGTCCATGACACGCAGCGTGCGGCCGACATCATTCGCAAACTGCGCAACCTGTTTCGCATGAGCAATGGCGAGTACACGGCCTTGAACCTGGACGAGTTGGTGCAGGAGGTGCTGGACTTGGTCCAATCGAAAATGAAACTTGCCGACATTGACTGCACGGTCGATTGGGATATCCACTTGCGCGTTCTTGGCGATGCCACGCAGCTGCAACAAGTCATCTTGAACCTGCTCAACAACGCCATCGATGCGCTGATCGAGTCCGGCTTTGACAAGCCTGAGCTGCGCATACGGGGCCAGGTTGTGAGTGATCACTTGAACCTGGAGGTGGAAGACAATGGCCCTGGAATAGCGCCGGAGCATGTGGAGGACGTGTTCAGCCTGTTCAAAACCTCCAAGTCGGAAGGCATGGGCGTGGGCTTGTGGCTCAGCCGCTCCATCGTCGAAATGCATGGTGGTCGATTGACCTTCCAGTCCAAGCCCGGCCACCGCACGGTTTTCACTTTGCGTTTACCCTTGCTGAGCGAACCCATGTTGGGTTGATGCGGGGCAAAACCCGCTGAAAGAAAGAACGCAATGTCTGTTCATGTCGTGTCTGAAATGGCGGTGCTGATGCGCCGCGAAGCCGTTTTGGGGGCCATGGCACGCTGGCAGTCTCACCGTTGGGTGTTGGCCGATGTGGTGCCGCAAGAAGCGGGTTTTGGCCAAGACCCGCGCTGCCTGCGCCAAACCGATGACGAAGTCCTTTGGCTCTACCCTGGCTGGCGAGTGGAGTTGTTCAGCGACGATGCAGAAGGCTATTGGCTCAACCTCACCTCACCCACGCCCAGTTTTTTTGTCATGTGGCGTCTGCAAGAAGACAGCCATGCAGAGCCCCGTGCCGTGCCTCAGGCCCTGAGCCTGAGTTACCACGATGCAGGCCGTTGGCTCGATGCGCAGGAGACCGTGGAAAACGTGCCCGCTTCACCCGAAGTGGTGGCCCGGCTGCAGGCTTTTACCGACGCGTTTTATGTGCCCGAAGTCAAACGCCGTCAGCGCCCACAAAGCTTTCAGGGTTTGACAGACCGCTTTGGCCAGCCCGCCTCGGTCAGTACAACCGACAAACGCAAGGGTGGGGGGCAAGGCTCATGAGCGAGCACTTTTTCAGTCGCTGGTCGCAGCGCAAACAAGCCGTGGCCAAGGGCTTGCCCGTGGCCGAGCCTGTTGCCCCAGTGAGTCCGACCGAATTGTCTGGCGTGCCCGGATCGTCCGAAGGGGTACAGCGCTCCAAGGCTGAGCCCCCAGCGCTTGCCCCGGCTCAAGCCGAGGCGAAGTCCAGCGAGGTGCCTGCCGAGCCTTTGCCCAGCCTGGAGGACGCCCGCGCCTTGACGCCGGATTCGGACTTTCAGCCCTTCATGCGCTCCGGCGTGACAGCCGATGTGCGCAATGTGGCCATGAAAAAGCTCTTCACCGACCCGCATTTCAACGTGATGGACGGGCTCGACATCTACATCGGCGACTACAACACCCCGGACCCGCTGCCTGCGGGCATGTTGGAAAAAATGGTGGGTGCGCAATTGCTGGGTTTGTTTGACAAACCCGATGAAGCGGCCACAAAGACGGCGACCACGGCAGAGTCCGTGCTGCCCGCTGGGGGGGCTTCGAGTGACCTCGGTGGAAACCCTGATCAAAGTCCTGCAGCGCAGGAAGGCTCGCCAGTTGTGGCACAGTCGCCGACTTCCCTGCCCGATTCGGCAGGACTGGCCAGCCCAGTGCTGCAGCCCCTTGTCAACGCACCCCCAGAACATGACCACCCTGATTTGCAACTGCAACCAAACCATGCCCCTGCAAGCCCAAGCGCTGGGCCAAGCACTGGGTGAAGACCTGACGCTGCACACCACCTTGTGCCGCCGCGAAGCGGGGCAATTTCAGAAAGCCGTGAAAACCGGCGAGACCGTGGTGGTGGCCTGCACGCAAGAAAAACGCCTGTTCAGTGAACTGGCCGAGCAAACCGAAGGCGCGATTTCACCGATCCGCTTCGTCAACATCCGCGAAACCGGCGGCTGGGGTCGTGAGGCCGCGCACGCGACACCCAAAATGGCCGCCTTGTTGTCCGCTGCCCGACTGCCCGAGCCCGAGCCGGTGGCCACCGTCACTTACAAAAGCGAAGGCCGTGTGCTGATCATCGGCGCCATCGATGCGGCCGAACGCGCCGCCAGCTTTTTGGCTGACGCGATGCAGGTCACGATTTTTGCGCAAGGCCCCGGCAACGCCGGGGGCGGCCAAGAGCGGCGCTTCCCGGTCGTGGCCGGTCGCTTGCAAGGCCTCAAAGGCTGGTTGGGCGCATTCGAGGTGTCGTGGGACGCGAGCAACCCGATTGACCTGGACCTGTGCACGCGCTGCAACGCCTGCGTGGCCGCTTGCCCCGAGCAGGCCATTGGTCTCGACTACCAAGTGGACCTGTCGCGCTGCACTTCGCACCGCGACTGCGTCAAGGTCTGCGAAGCCGCAGGTGCCATCGACTTCAGTCGTGACGCCCGCCCGCAAACCGAGCGCTTCGATGTGGTGCTGGACCTGCGCGGCGACCAAGCCTCGCCCACTTTTACATCGCACGCCTTGCCCCAGGGTTACTTCCGCTGGGATGGGCAAGACCTGCCAACCTTGCTCAAGGTGCGTGAGCTGGTGGGTGAATTTGAAAAGCCCCGCTTTTTTGCCTACAAACAAAAGCTCTGCGCCCACAGCCGCAACGAGCAAGTGGGCTGCAGCGCCTGCATTGACATTTGCTCAGCCGAGGCCGTGCGCTCTGACAAAAGCCGTCAGCAAATTGTGGTCAACCCCAATCTGTGTGTGGGTTGCGGCGCTTGCACCACGGCTTGCCCCACGGGCGCCCTCACCTACGCCTACCCGCGTCCGGCAGAGCAGGGCGCCAAGATCCGCGCATTGCTGTCGGCCTACCAGGCCGCTGGCGGGCGCGACGCTGCTTTGCTGCTGCACAGCCAGGAAAAAGGCCAGGCTCTGATCGACGAGTTGGGCCGGGGTGCACAGCTGGGTGTGCTGCAAGGCGTGCCCGCCCGGGTCATGCCCGTGGCGCTGTGGCACACCGCCAGTGTGGGCATGGAGCTGTGGCTGTCGGCCGTGGCCTATGGCGCACGCCAGGTCATGGTGCTGCTCACCCACGAAGAAGCGCCGCAATACCGCACAGCCCTCATGGAACAAATGGCCGTGGCCCAACGCCTGCTCAATGGTCTGGGCTACACCGGCGTGCATTTCCAGCTGCTTGAAGCCAAAACCGCCACGTCTTTGGACGGCGATTTGCAGCGCTTGTGCGCCCTCAGCCTCAAGGCCGCCAGCCTGCCCACAGGCCCGGCCACCGCCGCCCGCCACGCGGTGCAGGCCGAAAAGCGCAGCAACCTGGAGCTGGTCATCGACCACCTGATGGCCCAGTCGCCCGTGATGGCCATGGACGAGGCCAGCCGACCCAAGGCGCTGGAGTTGCCCGCTGCAGGTTCGCCACTGGGCAGCATCACCGTGGACGGCAGCAAATGCACTTTGTGCATGAGCTGCGTGGGCGCATGCCCCTCGTCGGCGTTGCAAGACAACCCGCTGCAGCCCGAGCTGAAGTTTGTTGAGAAAAACTGTGTGCAGTGCGGCCTGTGTGCCAAGACCTGCCCCGAAAACGCGATCACGCTGCAGCCGCGCTTGTCGCTTTTGGCTGCACGCACTCAGCCAAGGGTGGTACACAGCAGCCCGCCTTACGCCTGCATCCGCTGCGCCAAACCCTTTGGCACCCTCAAAGCCATCGAGACCATGTTGGGGCGTTTGACGGGCCACAGCATGTTCCAGGGCCCGGCCTTGGAGCGCCTGAAAATGTGCGGTGACTGCCGTGTCATCGACATGTTCACCGACGAAAACCAGGTGCGCATCACCGACGGTCAGCTGCCTCCCAAAACCCGATAAATTCTTGCCATGAGCCCAGACCTGAACCTGAGTGCCTCCAGCCACGCGTTGGATGAAGAAACCGCCCGCGCCGAGTTGTACGGCCTGCTCTCGCTGTTGCTCTATGCCGCGCCTTCAGCCGAATTGCTCGGCCAATTGCAGGTGGCCGTGACCGAGGCCCCCGATGCTGGGGGCTTTCTGGAAGAGCCTTGGCGCGAGCTGGTGGCCAGCGCCCGCAGCCTGAACCACGATCAGGTGGTGGCCGAATACAACCGTCTGTTTGGCGGTGTCGGCAAGCCAGAGGTTTATCTGTATGGCTCGCACTACCTCAGTGGCTTTTTGAATGAGAAACCGCTGGTCAAGCTGCGCGACGACCTGGCGGCCTTGGGCTTGGGCAAAGGCGAGGGCATGTCTGACACGGAAGACCATGTGGCCTATGTGTTCGAGGTCATGCGCTACCTGATTGCCGGGGACGATGTGGCGGTGTCCAACCTCACGCAGCAAATGTCTTTTTTCAGCCAGCATTTGCAGCCTTGGGTGTCGCCCATGTGTCAGGCCATTCAGGCACATCCCCAAGCCGTTTTTTATGCCCGAGTGGCCGACTTCACTGCCGCTTTCATGGGGGTGGAGTCACAAGGCTTCGATTTGGTGAATTGAATCTTTTTGCAGTTCGACCTGAAAAAAATGACGACCCATTTGCGGGTTTTCACTTAGGGGCAAAGCCCAAGTGACATTCATAATCTTAGACTGAGCGGTAATTTTTCGCGCTTGTACGTTTAAACAGGAGACCATCCATGACCCAAGTTCAGCAAGACCTTCCATCGACAAAAACCGAT
>JBIKHW010000030.1:0-17222 GCA_044361935.1 Limnohabitans sp.
TTTGCTGCCCACGGTGTGGGTGGTGCACCAGGGTTACAGCCTGTGGGCTGATGTGATGTGGATGCTGGGTGCGGTCGGTTTGGTATTGGCCACCTTGGGGGTGGTCGGGCGTTGCCTGCAGCAGCCCTTTGGCATACCTTTTTGGGGGATGTCTTTTCCCTTGGCGGCTTCGGCGGCGCTGGGCTTGCACCTGAGCCCCGAGCCGGGGCTTGCGCAGTGGCTGGCCGGGGTGTGGCTGTGGGTCGTCACGGGTGTCATTGGCACTTTGCTGCTGGCCACGCTGCGCGGGCTCATGCGAGGGCAACTTTTGCAGCCCGAAGGGCCTGCGACCTTGCCCAAGGCGGGTGCAGACCCATCCCAACGCTCAGGCGGCTGACACCATGGAACTGAGGCAACTGCGTTATTTTGTGCGGGTGGTGGAGCTGGGCAGCATTAGCCGCGCCGCGCTGGATTTGAACCTGGTGCAGTCGGCCTTGAGCCAGCAAATCACCCGTTTGGAAGGCGAGTTGAGCACCCGCCTTTTGCAGCGCAGTCCACAGGGCGTGACGCCCACCGAGGCGGGCGCGGCTTTTTTCCGAGAGGCGCAGCTCACGCTGCGCCATGCGGAGCAGGCCATTCGTGCCGCTCAGCAGGCCCGCTTGACGGGCACGGTGAGCGTGGGTCTGGCTCCGACCACGGCGGCGGTGCTGGGCTTGCCCTTGATACAGGCCATGCGCGAGCGCTACCCGGATGTGCGCTTGCACATGGTCGAGAGTTTGTCGGGCCACTTGTCGACCATGCTCAACGCACGGCAACTGGATTTGGCGGTGTTGTTTGACTTGCCGATGGCCGGTGGCCAATCCTTGCAGGCAGCCAGGCGCTGGAGTGTTTTGCCGCTGATTGAGGAAGATATTTTTCTCATTTCTGCACGATCGACCAGAGCCAGAAAATTTCCTCAAAGCCTGCGCATGTCTCAGCTGTGTGATGAGCCGCTGATTTTGCCGACGGGACCGCATGGCTTGCGCAGTGGCCTGAATGCGGCATTTTCTCGGGCCAAAGTGGATCCCCGTGTGATCATGGAAATGGACTCCTTGGCCATGCTGATGGATGCCGTGAGCGCAGGCCTGGGCTCTACCCTGCAACCTTGGGCTGCTGTAGCACGCATGCAGGGCGCTACCGAGAGCCTGTGCATGACCCGCATCACCGATGATCGAGTCAAACGTGTGAATTTTTTATGCGGTTTGTCGGATGATGAATTGTCGCCAGCAGCTTTGGCGACCCGCGTGGTCATGGCCGATTGTGTGCGCACTCTGGTTCGGTCTGGTGTCTGGTTGGGCGCGAGCCTGAGTCTTCCAGCATCCCAAGTTGAGGTGGGGCACCCAACGGCTAAGTTTTGACCACGGACTTGCGACGGCTTCCGGGACGCAGGCCGAGCAGCAACTCATAAAGCTTTTCGGCCGCTGGTGTGAAGCTGCGGCCCTTGCGGCGAATCAGTCCAATGCGCCTTGTGATGATGGGGTCAAACAAAGGCACGCTCGCCAATACAGGGTGATCTGCGCTGGGCATGGCCAATGATGGCACCGCAGCAACACCCATGCCCGCTTCGACCAAACCCAACAAGGTGGTGACATGCTGGGCTTCGTAAATGCTTTGCGGTCTTTGATCTGCAGAAGCTAAAGCCAAATCGAGCAGCATGCGATTGCCCGAAGATTTGGAAACAGACATGAAGTCGTATTGCCCCAGTTCTTGCCAGCTGACTTTTCTTTTTTTGGCCAGCGGGTGATCTTTTCTGCAGGCGGCGACGAAGCGCTCTTCCAGAATGCTGCGAAATTCAATACCGGGTTCGTCGTTGCCCATGAAGTTGACCCCGAAGTCGGCTTCGCCACTGGCGACGACCGAAAGGACCTCATTGGCGCTGGCGTCGTGCACTTTGATTCGGATGCGTGGAAACCTGGCGTGGTAAGTGCGCAGCACTTGCGGTAAGAAGTAGTAAACAGCAGAGGGTACGCAGGCGACGGTGACTTCGCCCATGCGCGCTCCTCCGACTTCTTGAATGCCTAGCAAGGTCTCATCGAGGTCGTCAAGCAATAGGCGCACCTTGCGTGCGAAGTCTCTTCCAACACCCGTCAGACTCATGCTGCGGGTGTTTCTGTCGATCAATTTCACACCCAGAGCGTTTTCGAGCTTGTCGATTCGTCGGCTGAAGGCCGGTTGTGAAATGTGGACGGCTTCTGCTGCTTTTCGAAAGTTGCCCAGTTCGGCTGCGGCAGAAAAGGCCTGCAGGTCATGCAAATCGAAGTTGATGTTCATGTCGAATTAAGTCTTGTGTTTTTTGCATCAATACTTTTTAAAAATGCAATTCACAAAATTCTATACAGATCGCATCATCCGCACCCATGACTACTTCATTGCCTTGCGTCCTGATGCGTTCAGGAACTTCACGCGGCCCTTTCTTTCTGCGTGATTGGTTGCCAAAAGACGATCACTTGAGAGATCGTGTTTTGCAAAGTGCCATTGGCGCAGCCGATCCTTCGCAGATCAACGGACTCGGTGGCGGCTCTACCCTGACCAGCAAGGTCGCTATGGTTTCACGATCTTCACGTGTGGACTGCGACGTGGATTACCTGTTTGCGCAGGTGGGGCCCAACGGGGTCGATACCCGCCCCAATTGCGGAAACATGTTGGCGGGCGTGGCGCCATTTGCAGTCGAGCAAGGCTTGATTGCAGCCACAGATGGCATGACCTCGGTACGAGTGCACAACGTCAATACCGGGGCACGAATTGATGTGCAAATTCACACACCCAATGGCCAAGTGGTTTATGACGGCAATATGAGTATGGATGGGGTGGCTGGCACAGCTGCGCCGGTTTACCTGAGTTTTCTGGACGCATGGGGCGCTGTGACTGGAAAGCTTTTTCCCACGGGTGAGCGCATCAACTTGATCGATGGTGTGGAAGTCACTTGCATCGATGCAGCGATGCCCATGGTCTTGATGAACGCCCGGAGCTTGGGTGTCACGGGCGCTGAGAGCGCTTCTCAGCTTGATGCGATGCCAGATCTGTTGGCCCGCATGGAGCGCATTCGCCTGCAAGCCGGTCGCCTCATGGGCTTGGGCGATGTCTCTGCCAGTGTGATGCCCAAATCTGTGCTGGTCAGTCCAAGTCAAGACCCCATGGCGATCGTGTCGCGTTATTTCACGCCTTGGCAGTGCCATACCGCCCATGCCGTCACAGGCGCGATCGGTGTGGTGACTGCGTTTGCCTTGCCCGGCACGGTGGCCAGCCGTTCGGTGTGCCTTGAGGGCGAACAAATTTTCAAAGTAGAGCACCCCTCGGGTGTGATTCAGATTGCTGCAGAGGTCCGCGAGCAAACAGGTCAGCTGCAAGTGGTCCGGGCATCCGTGGTTCGTACGGTTCGAAAAATCATGGAAGGTGCTTTGCAGCTTCCTGCTGATTTGGTTTTTTCTTAAGGAGTTTTCATGTATTCACGCGATTTCACAAAGTTGTTGACCGCCTTGGTCTTGAGTTCATCGGTACTGGCCTACGCTTACCCTGAAAAAACCGTCACCATTGTGGTGCCCACTGCTGCAGGGGGCGGTAATGACGCCATGGCCCGTGTCATCGCCCAAAAAATGGCACCCTTGCTGGGTCAGTCGGTGATCGTTGAGAACAAAGCAGGCGCCAATGGTTCGATTGCGACTGAGTTTGTGGCTCGCGCTTCAGCAGATGGTCACACCGTACTTTTTGGCTATGTCGCGACCCATGCGATGAACCCGGCTTTGCAAAAGCTGCGTTACGACCCGGTCGGTGATTTCGAGCCTGTAGGCCTTGTGGGGTATTCGCCCACCTTGATGGTGGTCACCCCCCAATTGAAGGCCGCAGATGCCAAGACTGTTTTGGCGTCCATTCAGGCGCAGGACGGCAAACTGAGTTATGCCTCGGCGGGCAATGGCACGGCCCCTCATTTTGCCGCTGAACTCTACAAACTCAATATGAAAGCTTCCTGGATGCATGTGCCCTACAAGGGTTCTGCACCCGCGGTCAACGATACGGTTGCAGGTCACACGCACATCATGTTCCCCAGCCTTTTCACAGCCTTGCCGCACGTCAAGTCCGGTAAGTTGCACCCTGTTGGGATTGCGGGCAGTCGCCGTTCCCCTGCTTTGCCAGGGGTTCCAACCCTGAAAGAACTGGGCGTCCCCGGGGTGGATGTGACCCAGTGGTATGGCTTGTTTGTGCCGGCTAAAACGCCCAAAGCGGTGGTCGACAGACTCAATGCAGCTCTCAATCAGGTGCTCACCGACAAGGATACCGTTGCTCGCATCGAAGCGCAGGGCGCCGATGTTCAAACCAGCACGCCCGAAGAGCTGAAAACGCTGGTCCGCGATGACTTGGCCAAGTGGAGGCGGGTGGTTCAGCAGGCCAAACTGTCTGCGGATTGAAACGGTCCATCAGTCAGTAGTCATCACTTTTCATGATACCCCCATCCTTTGGTGCTGGTGCACAGCCCAGTGTTCAGGGAATACATTTGAAAGTTAATTTTCAGATGGGAGTTTTCATGGATTTGCAACTCAAAGATAAAACCGCTTTGGTCACTGGCGCGAGTGTGGGGATTGGGCGTGGCATTGCTAAAGCTCTGGCCGCCGAAGGCGTGCGTGTGGCGGTGTCGGCCCGTCGCGTGGACAAGTTGCGCGAGCTGGCCGAAGAAATTGTGGCCGCTGGTGGACATGCGCCGGTGATCATCGAGTCAGACCTGTATGCGGACGACGCAGCCAAACGCTTGGCAGAGGCGGCTTTGGCGGGTTTGGGCAGTGTGGACATTTTGGTGAACAACGCTGGCGGCTCGCGCAGTTTCAAGGAGTTGCATGTGAGCGAAGAGGCCTGGCAAGAAGCCATCACCTTGAACTTTCACCGTCCACGCCAAGTGGCCGATGCCCTGATTGACCAGATGATTGAGCGCAAATGGGGCCGCATCATCAACATCACCGGCAAGAGCGAACCCGAGCACACCAACGGTGCGTTTTGTGCCAAGGCGGGCATGCACAGCTGGGCCAAAGGTTTGTCGCGCATGGTGGGCAAACACGGCGTCACCGTGAATTGTGTGCCACCAGGGCGTATCCACTCAGAGCAAATTTTTCGCAACTACACGCCTGAATACCGCCAGTGGCAGTGCGACAACGAGATTCCAGTGGGCCGCTATGGTGAGCCGGAAGACATGGCCAACTTGGTCACTTTCTTGGCTTCGCCTTTGGCCAGTTACATCACGGGTGCGGTGATCCCGGTGGATGGTGGTTTGCGCAAGTACCAGTTCTGATCTGACCCGGGGCTTAGCGCCCTGAGCCCTGAAAGTGTTTATGACGGTCGATGTTTTGGTGATTGGCGGCGGCAACGCGGCCCTGTGTGCGGCGCTCATGGCCCGTGAAGCCGGTGCCAGCGTGATGCTGCTCGAATCGGCGCCGCGCGAGTGGCGCGGAGGCAATTCTGGCCACACGCGCAATTTGCGCTGCATGCACGATGCGCCGCAAGACGTGTTGATCGATGCCTACCCTGAAGAAGAGTTCTGGCAAGACTTGCTCAAAGTCACAGGCGGTTTGACCGACGAGCATTTGGCCCGTCTGGCGATCCGCCATTCGGCCACATGCAGACCCTGGATGGTCAAGCACGGCGTGCGTTTTCAGCCGTCTTTGTCGGGCGCTTTGCACACGGCGCGCACCAATGCGTTTTTCATGGGCGGGGGCAAGGCCTTGGTCAATGCCTTTTACCGCAGCGCTGAAAAGCTGGGCGTGCAGATTCACTACAACGCCGAGGTGGATACCCTTGAATTGGACGAGGGCCGCTTTGTGGCCGCATCGGTCATGCACAAGCAGGCCGATGGCAGCGTCCGTCGCGAACGCATCGAGGCCCGCGCTTGCGTGTTGGCTGCGGGGGGCTTTGAGTCCAACCGCGAATGGCTGCGCGAGGCCTGGGGCCAAAACGAGCGCGGTGAGTACCCGGCCGATCAGTTTTTGATCCGGGGCACGCGTTACAACCAAGGCGTTTTGCTCAAACACATGTTGGAGCAAGGCGCTGACCGCATTGGCGACCCGACGCAGGCGCACATGGTGGCGATTGATGCCCGTGCACCTTTGTACGACGGCGGCATTTGCACCCGCATCGACTGCGTGTCCTTGGGCGTGGTGGTCAACCGCGAGGCCCGGCGTTTTTACGACGAGGGCGAAGATTTTTGGCCCAAGCGCTATGCGATCTGGGGCCGTTTGGTGGCTCAGCAACCGGGGCAGGTGGCGTATTCGATCATCGACGCCAAAGCCATTGGCCGTTTCATGCCGCCCGTGTTTGAAGGCACCAAGGCGGACAGCCTGCCTGAGTTGGCCCGCAAGCTGGGCCTGGATGAGGCCACGTTCATGCAAACCCTGAACGATTACAACGCCGCTTGCCGCGAAGGCACGTTTGATCACACGGCACTGGACGACTGCCACACCGAAGGGGTCAGCCCTGCCAAAACCCACTGGGCCAGGCCGCTGGACACCGCGCCTTATTACGCCTATGCCGTCAGGCCGGGCGTGACGTTCACCTATTTGGGATTGAAAACCGATGAGACCACCGCTGTGCGCTTCAACAACCAGCCCAGCCCCAACCTGTTTGTGGCGGGTGAGATGATGGCGGGCAATGTATTGGGCAAGGGTTACACCGCCGGGGTGGGCATGACGATTGGCACGGCCTTTGGCCGCATCGCGGGCGAGCAGGCGGCCAAAGCGGTCATGGCCCAGAAGGAAGGAGCTTCCCATGCAAACGCTTGAAGCCCTGACCCAGGATGCCCGTGCCTTGGCGCGTGGCGAGTTGACTGCACCCGAAGCTGAAGTGGCCCGCCAAATGCAAATTTGCAATGGCTGCCGGTATTGCGAGGGCTTTTGTGCGGTGTTTCCGGCCATGACGCGCCGCTTGGAGTTTGGCAAAGCTGACATCCACTACATGGCCAATTTGTGCCACAACTGCGGCGCGTGTTTGCACGCTTGCCAGTACGCACCACCGCATGACTTTGCCATCAATGTGCCCAAGGCCATGGCCCAGGTGCGTGGTCAGACCTACGCCGATTACGCCTGGCCACCCGCTTTGGGCAGTTTGTATCAACGCAACGGCCTGACCTTGTCGGTCGCGCTCGCTTTCGGTTTGGCTTTGTTTTTGGCGCTGGCCATGTTGCGCCAAGGCACGCTGTGGTCGACGCCGGTGGCAGGTGGTTTTTATGCGGTGTTTCCGCACAATTTGATGGTCAGCCTGTTCGCGCCCATCTTCTTGTTTGCCGTGCTGGCGCTGGCCCTCGGTGTTCGGCGCTTTTGGCGTGATGTGACGCCTGCCACCAGTGGGGCCGACTTGACGCCACCTGCGGCTGCCGAGGCCACCCACGCGGCCTTGCGCCTGAAATACCTGGACGGCGGGCACGGTGAGGGCTGCCACAACGAGGATGACGCTTGGACGCATGCCCGCAGGCGTTACCACCACCTGACCTTTTACGGTTTTATGCTGTGTTTTGTCGCCACCAGTGTGGCCACGCTGTACCACTATGTGCTGGACTGGCCCGCACCGTATGACTTGACGACTTTGCCCAAGCTGCTCGGTGTCATTGGCGGCGTGAGTTTGACGGTGGGCACGGCCGGTTTGTGGCGCTTGAACCTGCGCCGTCACCCAGACCATGGCGATGCGGCGCAAAAGCCCATGGACCGCGGTTTCATCGCCTTGTTGTTTCTGGTCAGCGTAACGGGTTTGCTGCTGTGGCTGCTGGGCCAAACAGCGGCCATGCCTTTGATGTTGGCGGTGCACTTGGGTGCAGTGATGGCTTTGTTCTTGACTTTGCCCTACGGCAAGTTTGCACACGGCGTTTTTCGCACAGCGGCGTTGCTGCGCTTTGCCATTGAAAAGCGCCAACCCAACCGCTTGGGGCTGGGCGGGGAATAAGTCAGGCTGCTGGGTTGGGGCAGGCGCTGGCCGAGTGGATCACGCCGCCGCCCAAGCACACTTCGCCGTCGTAGATCACGGCGCTTTGGCCTGGTGTGACGGCCCATTGGGGATCGCTGAACGAAAGTTCAAAGCCCGCAGACCCATCGGGTGTGCTGAGCGCTTGCAGGCTGCAAGGCGCATCCGTTTGCCGGTAGCGCGTCTTGGCGGCGTAGGCCCCCGGCGCAGGGGCCTGGCCCGCGCACCAGCTCAAATCCGTGGCTTGTAGTTGCGGCGACAAGAGCCAAGGGTGTTCGTGGCCTTGCACCACCCACAAGGTGTTGTTCGGGATGTCCTTGCGGGCCACAAACCAGGGTGTGTGTTCACCCGCACCCCGCAAACCTTGCGCTTGAAGCGCCTTCATTTCTGCGCCTTTGGCCTTGATGCCCCCTATGCCAAGGCCTTGCCGCTGGCCCAAGGTGTAAAAGCTCAGGCCCACATGCTTTCCAATGGTGCGGCCCGTCGGGTCCTTGATGGGACCGGGTTCTTTGGAGATGTAGCGGTTTAAAAACTCTCGGAAAGGCCGCTCGCCGATGAAGCAGATGCCCGTCGAGTCTTTCTTTTTGGCGTTGGGCAGGCCAATCTCTTCGGCAATGCGGCGCACCTCGGTTTTGTGCAGTTCACCCACCGGAAACAGGGTTTTGGACAGCTGCGCCTGGTTCAGGCGGTGCAGAAAATAACTTTGGTCTTTGCTGGGGTCCAGGCCCTTGAGCAGTTCAAACAGACCGTTGGCGGTGTTGTGCCGCACACGTGCGTAGTGGCCGGTGGCGATTTTTTCGGCCCCCACGCGCATGGCGTGATCCAAAAAAGACTTGAACTTGATTTCGGCATTGCACAGGATGTCCGGGTTTGGCGTGCGCCCGGCTTGGTACTCGCGCACAAATTCCGAAAAAACCCGATCTTTGTAATCGGCAGCAAAGTTGACATGCTCGATCTCGATGCCCAGCACATCGGCCACGGCGGCGGCATCGACGAAGTCGACGTTGGACGAGCAGTACTCGCTGTCATCGTCGTCTTCCCAGTTTTTCATGAAGATGCCGATCACCTCGTGGCCCTGCTGTTTGAGCAGATGGGCGGTGACGGCAGAATCGACGCCGCCGGACAAACCGACGACCACACGTGCAAGATGGGACATGCCCGAATTATCCCGTGCGCGAAGCCCCGGTCGGCGGATGGCAAAAATTTATAATGCCAGACTGGTTCCCATTCATGAACTTGCATTGCACATGGTGCCTCCCCATCCGAACTTTCTTGCGCGACACGGCGCGAGGCCTGTTCATCGTGACCCACAGTGGCTTGGCCATGGTGGGCTTGGGTGCTGCCGCCCTGGTGTTGGCCTTGTGGTGGCAGCCCCAATGGTTGCACCAAGCGGAAGGTGCGCTCTTCGACTGGTTGCGAGAGCGCCAGGTGTTGCTGTCCTGGTTGCCGGAAAACGCGGCCGATCGTGCCACCGCTGTGCATTTGCAGGACCTGCCCCGACCACAGGCTGCCGTGGCCGTTTGGCTGGGGCGCAAATACAAAGTGGCGCCCGAGCCTTTGGCGGCCTTGGTGGCCGAGGCCCATGTGCTTGGCAAAAAGCACAAGTTGGCCCCTCACCTGATTTTGGGGGTGATGGCAACCGAATCCAACTTTCATCCGTATGTCCAAAGCCACGCCGGTGCCCAAGGCCTGATGCAGGTCATGACTGGCATCCATGCCCAGCGCTACGAAGCCTATGGCGGCAAATTGGCAGCTTTTGATCCCATCACCAATTTGCGCGTGGGCGCGGGCGTGCTGGCCGATGCCATCAAGTTGCGCGGCGGCTCCATCGAGGAGGGCCTGAAGTTCTACCTTGGGGGTTATGGCCTGACAGAGGATGGCGGTTATGTGGCCAAGGTCCTGGCCGAGCAGGCCCTGCTGGATCAGGTGGCCGCTGGTGTGAAGGTGCCCACACAGTGAACGGTTTCACATGAGTTTTGTCTCGCCCGAGTTTGGGGTCTTGTGCTTGTTTTTTTTGCCAATTTACTGGTCTTTGGCGGAAAAACCGCGTGCCCAGCGCAGCTTGCTCATCGCCTCAGCCTACGGCTTGTACGCTACTTGGGTGCCTGTTTTTGCCTTGGTTTTGGTGGCTTACAGCACCGTCATCTGGGGATTGGGTCGTTGGATGCGGCGGGCTCGGTCAGGTCGTTTGCCTTTGGCGCTGGGGCTGTGGCTGGCCGGTTCGTTTCTTTTTTCCCTCAAATATTATGAGTTTGCGCGGGAGACCTTTCAGGTTCTCTTGCAACACACAGGCTTTGTCTCATTGTTGCCCGTGCTCGATTGGGTGACACCTGTGGGGGTGTCGTTTTTCACCTTTCAGGCGGTGAGCTACTTGGTCATGGTTGGGCGCTCACCGGCTTTGGCCCGTTCCTGGCCGGATGTGCTGTTGTTCCTGAGTTTTTGGCCGACTTTGTTCGCTGGGCCCATCTGGCGGGCTGAGCATTTTTTTGCCCAGACCGATGAGCGAGACCCTGCCCGGTGTGTGGGACGCCCCCGCCAAGCTTGGTTGGCCCTGTATCTGATCACTTTGGGCTTGATGCAAAAGGTGGTGCTGGCATCCTGGTTGTCCGCGCAGGTGGTGGAGCCGGTTTACAAGTCTCCTGACCAATTTGCCAGTGTGTCGCTGGCAGCCGCGATGTTGGGATACAGCTTGCAAATTTTTCTGGATTTTGCGGGCTACACCCTGATCGTGACCGGGCTGGCTTTGTTGCTGGGATACCGATTGCCAGTCAATTTTCGCCAGCCTTATTTGGCGCGCAACCTGTCTGATTTTTGGACGCGCTGGCACGTGTCTTTGTCCAGTTTCATTCGTGATTACATTTACATCCCCATGGGCGGTAACCGTCTGGGCTGGGGCCGCACGCAGCTGAACGTGTTGACGGGCATGCTGATCAGCGGTTTGTGGCACGGTGCCAACTGGACTTTTGTGGTGTGGGGTTTGCTGCACGGGTTTGGCGTGGTGGTTCAGAACACGGCCAAACGTCTGGGAATGCCGGCATGGCCGCGCTGGTCTGCACAAATGTTGACCTTTGTTTTTGTCAGTGTGGCGTGGGTGTTTTTTCGGGCAGATTCAGTACCGCATGCGCTGCACATGTTGCAGGGGCTGTGGCACAGTCCAGCGGGTTTTTGGCTGCCTGAGCAATTGCCATGGTCGGGTTTGTTGGGTATCGCCGCGTTGGTGTGGGGCTTGAGTCCTCGGGCCTTGTGGTGGCAGCGTCAGAGTGTGGCTTGGCTGGCGCGTCTGGGGCCCTGGCTGGGCGGCGTCTTGCTGGCGCTGATGTTGTGTGTGGTGCTTTATGGCGCCCCCGAGGGGGTGCCCGATTTCATTTATTTCCGGTTTTGATATGCGCCGTCATTTGTCTGCTCTTCAACTCAGCTGGCTCTTGCCAAGCGTGGCCTTGCTGGTCTGCCTGAGTTGGTTGACCTCTCTCGAGAAGTACCTGGGTGTTCGTTATCACGTCAGCCTGGAGGCGGCTTTGCCGCTTGCTGTGGCCAATGCTTTGTTTGCGCCTTCGCGTTGGCTCGATGAGCGCATTCGCTCTGGCGGAGCCAGGCCCTTGTTTCGTTTGAATTGGCCCCATGCCGCGGGGGTGCAAGAAGAGGTGCAAGCCCCGCCCAAACGCACACCCGAGCCCGCGCAATGGCAGAGCCTGCCCGAGCCATTGCCGTCGGGGGAGTTTTTGGCCACCTTGGCTCAGCAAAAGCTGGCGCCTGGTCCTCAGCGGATTTTGTTGGCGGGTGACTCGATGATGCAGGGCATTGCCCCTTTGTTCATGCGTGACATCATGCGCTTGCACCCAGATTGGAAAGTGCAGGACTTGAGCCGTACAAGCACTGGTCTGACCATGCGGCGTTACTTCGACTGGCCCGCGCGCATGACCGATGAAATGGATGCCCAAAGTCTGACTTTATTGGTCATTTTTCTGGGCCCCAATGATCCCTGGGACTTGGTGGTCGATGGTCAACGTCATTTGTTTCCATCGCCTGGCTGGGCATTGAACTACGCTTTGCGTGTGGACGAGGTGTTGGCCGCTGCCGTGCAACGCCAAGTGCGCGTGATCTGGGTGGGGCTGCCCGCCATGCAGGAACCCCGGATCCGTGACGGGGCAGTCCTGCAAAATCACATCTTCCATGCCCGTGCAGCACAATGGGGAACAGATTACCTGGCCACCGAGCCCCTGATCGGAGCCTTGTCTGCCCCTTTCCAAAAATTCAAACTCAAAGAAGATGGACTGCGTGTGAATTTACGTGCCAATGACGGGATTCACTTGACGCCTTCGGGCATGCGCCTGATCAACCAGGCCCTGTTGGCCCACTTGGCGCAGGCCCGCCAGCCATGAAGCCCCTTAACCTATTACCAACGGCTGTTTGCTTGGTGATGGCCTGGGGCAGCACGCTGGGGCAGGCCCAAAGCGGTTCGGCATCCATCACCCGCATGCAGGTGAAGGCCCAGTCCGATGCCCCCGATTTGGAATGCGGTTTGCCACGCTCCAAGCCCAAGCCACCGCGTCCGGCCGAGCTCGATCCGGTCGAATGGCCCATTCAGCCCGAGGTCGACCTTCAAGTGCAGGACTTTTTGACGGCCTCATCCCGCATGTCGGAGCTCGCCTCCAATGAAGGACCTACCGCTGCGCCTTTGTGGTCGCGAGCGGGCGCTTCGGTGTTGCGCGTTGGCATTTGGAGCGACAGCCACCTGGCGGCCGGATTTTTCACGCAGGAGTTGCAGCGCTTGTCGCGGCTTGCGCCCGATCAGGTGCGTGCGCGTTTCGTGCCGGCCAACTTGGGCCGAGCGGGCGTTCGCCTGCCTTTGCGCAAAACCTGTGTGAGCCCCGACTGGCATTACGAGCCCGCCCATGCCCAAAGTGATGGCGCAGCTTACCCGGGCCCCGGCTTGGTCAACATGCGCAGCCGCCAGGACGGTGCCTGGCTTGCACTGGATATGCGCAACGCGGCCGGACGCGCCGAGCATGCCCGTGTTCGCATGCTTTACCAGCAGACCGAGCGGCCCATCCTGCTGGCGTTGCGGGTGGACGACGGTTCCGAACAGACCATCAGCTTGCAGGGCCCTCTGGGGCCGGCTGTGCTGGAGTTGGCTGCCCAGGACGGCATCTCCACCCTGGCCTTGCGGGTGCTGGAAGGCCCCTTGCGGTTGCAGGGCCTGGAGTGGCCGGTGGCCCCTTCGGTGCGCTTGCAAATGGATGTGTTTGGCTATCCTGGGGCCACGGCCGGGGGCTGGCGGCATGTACGGCAAGAATCATTGCTGCCTTGGTGGCCTCAGCCCCCATATGACCTGGTGGTGTTGGCTTTTGGTACCAACGAGGGCAATGCTCAGCCCTTCAATG
This sequence comes from Limnohabitans sp., assembly GCA_044361935.1. Taxonomy (GTDB): domain Bacteria; phylum Pseudomonadota; class Gammaproteobacteria; order Burkholderiales; family Burkholderiaceae_C; genus Limnohabitans_A. The sequence continues at coordinate 13,329 of JBIKHW010000030.1, forward strand.
CGCAGGCTTACCGGCAGATGTTGCAGGCCTCGGTGTCCCAATGGCGAGCGGCGTTTCCTGAAACGGCCTGCTTGCTGATCGCTCCAGGAGACCGGGGGGTCTTATTGAGACGTTCACAAAAGGTCAACAAGTCCGCGGGCCGCAGCGCTGAAGCCGCCGCTCCCGATGTGTTGCGCTTTACCCGTGTGCACATCGAAATAGGCCGCATCCAAAAGCAAGTGGCGCAGGCCCATGGTTGCCATGCTTGGAGCATGTTGGAGGCCATGGGCGGAGCAGGCAGTGCTTACCGATGGGCCCGGCACAACCCGCCCTTGATGGCGCGGGACCTGATCCACTTCACGGTGCCCGGCTACCAGCGCCTGGCGCAGCGTATGGCGCAGGATTTGGGTTGGGGTCCGGCCCTGTTTGAGGATCTGCCCGCGCCTGCGGTGAATCGTTGAGTCAAGGCAGAGCGGCGCACGCTCAGCCCGTGCGAGCGAAAAACACCACGCTCATCACCAAGCCAGTGCCGATGACCAGCCAGCGCACCCAGCGCACGGGCAAGCGCTTGGCCAAGCGAGCGCCTGCCCAACCCCCAGCTGTGGCCAGCGCCATCATCCACAGCGCCTGCGGCCAGACGATGGCCCCGGCCACCGCAAAGGCGGCCACCGACAGCAGTGACAGCACAAAGGAGTTGAGATTTTTCAGCGCATTGACCGTGTTCAACCGGTTCTCGCCTGTCAGGGTGTAGAGCGCCATCAACAAAATGCCCAAGCCACCGTTGAAATAGCCGCCGTAAATGGCCACGCCCATCAGGCCCGGCAGCCGCCAGGCCGGATGGCCCTGACCAGAATTGCGCCGTGCGAGCCAGGGGCCTGCCGCAAAAAGGGCTGTCGCCAGCAGCAGCAACCAAGGCACCAAGCCTGAGAACACCTGTGCTGGCGTGACCAAGAGCAAGCCCGCGCCGATCAAACCGCCCACCGCAGCAATGGCCACTTCCCGTTGGAGCAGTGCGCGGGGCAGGGTTTGCAGTTCCGATCGAAAGCCCAGCACGCTGCCCAGGTAACCCGGGCTGACGGCCATGGCGCTGGTGGCGTTGGCTGCCAAAGGGGGAACACCTGCAAACACCAAGGCAGGAAAAGTGAGGAAGCTGCCGCCCCCGGCGATGGCGTTGAGCACGCCCGCAGCGAAAGCGGCCGCGCCCGTGAGAAGCCACAGGGCTTCGGCAGGCAAATCGGGGCTCATGTGGATGACAGGGGCGGCAAATCGGACACTGCAGAGTCGGTGTGGATCACGTCCAAGGGGAAGCGTTGCCCAGCCAGATGGTCTTCGATACAACGCAAGACCAAGGGGCTGCGGTGGCGCTCGGCGCTGGCGCGAACTTCCTCAGGTGTCATCCACAGTGTCCGCACGATGCCTTCGTCCAAGCTCAGATGTGGCTGAAGTTCACCGATATCGCCGCAAAAAGCCATGCGCACATAGGTGATGTCTTCGCCGGTTGCCGGGCGCTGAAAGCGTGAGAGGTAAATGCCCACCAAGGCGGTGGGTGCGAAGGGCTGGGCCGTTTCCTCCAGAGCCTCGCGGGCGCAGGCTTGCGCAGGCGATTCGCCCGGGTCCAGGTGGCCTGCCGGGTTGTTCAGGCGCAGACCCTCTTGGGTGTGTTCTTCGATTAAGAGGTAGCGGCCATCACGCTCAATGATGGCGGCCACAGTGACATTGGGTTTCCAGCGGGTATCCATGTCCAGATTATCGACTTGCTGACTTGTAAGACATGTCGTTACCGAGACCTGGGCACCAAAAAGGTGCCCAAATCGGCCGATTTAGACCTTTATATCAGTCATAACTGATATTATTGAATGCTCGTTGTCCCAGCAAGATCGTGAAGGACTTGATCCGGGCTTGTATTTATTGACTTCGGTTAAGCTTTGCTATTGGCCATATTTTTTTTGTGGATTGAGTGAGGAGACATTCATGCAGACAGGCGATAACGCCCCCAAGCCTCAGCGCATTGGCGTACCCCGTGAGATTTTTTCAGGTGAAAAACGGGTGGCCACGGTCCCCGATGCGGTGACCAAGCTGATCAAGCTCGGCTTTGCCGTGGTGGTCGAGCAGGGCGCGGGCGATCTGGCAGACCTGTCTGACGCCGCCTTCGTTGAAGCCGGTGCCACCATTGCTCCCAACGCTGCTGCGCTCTGGAGCGGCAGCGACATCGTCTTTAAAGTGCGTGCCCCCACGCCCGACGAAGTGGCGCTGATGCACGAAGGCCAGACGCTGATCGGCTTTTTGTGGCCTGCCCAAAACCCCGAATTGATGCAGCAGTTGGCGGCCAAAAAGGTCACCGCGCTGTCGATTGACGCGTTGCCCCGCACCTTGAGCCGCGCCCAGAAAATGGACGCCTTGACTTCCATGGCTGGCGTGAGTGGTTACCGCGCCGTGGTCGAGTCGGCCAACGCCTTTGGTCGCTTTTTTAACGGCCAGATCACGGCCGCAGGCAAAGTGCCGCCCGCCAAAGTGTTCATTGCCGGTGCCGGTGTGGCCGGTTTGGCAGCCATTGGCGCGGCCGCCAGCCTGGGCGCCATTGTGCGTGCCAACGACACCCGCGCCGAAGTGGCCGACCAGGTCGTCTCGCTCGGCGGTGAATTCGTCAAAGTGGATTACGAAGAAGAAGGCTCGGGCGGCGGTGGTTACGCCAAGGTCATGAGCGAAGGCTTCCAGGCCGCGCAGCGCGAGATGTACGCCAAGCAAGCCAAAGAGTGCGACATCATCATCACCACCGCGCTGATTCCCGGCAAGCCCGCGCCGAAGCTGATCACCGCCGAGATGGTGCAGAGCATGAAGCCTGGCAGCGTGATCGTGGACATGGCCGCTGAGCAAGGCGGTAACTGTGAGCTGACCGAACCCGGCAAAGCCGTGGTCAAGCATGGTGTGACAATCGTCGGTTACACCGACCTGGCTTCGCGCATGGCGCGCCAGTCGTCCACGCTCTACGGCACCAACTTGTTCCGCCTCACCGAAGAGCTGTGCAAGACCAAAGATGGCGTGATCAACGTCAACATGGAAGACGATGCGATCCGCGGCCTCACGGTCATCAAGGACGGTGAAATCACTTGGCCTGCCCCGCCTTTGGTGGTGGCCCCCAAGCCCGCGCCCAAGCCTGCCGCTGCGCCTGCCGCCAAAAAAGGCCACGGCCACGGCGAGCCCTCAGGCCCCATGCCGGTGGGCCAGTTGCTCATTGTGTCGGCGGTGGCCGCAGTGCTCTTGGTGTTGGTCGGTGCGTATGCGCCTGCTGCTTTCCTGTCGCACTTCACCGTGTTTGTGTTGGCCTGCTTTGTGGGTTACATGGTGGTCTGGAACGTCAAGCCCGCTTTGCACACCCCGCTCATGAGCGTGACCAACGCGATCAGCTCGATCATCGCCATTGGTGCTCTGGTGCAGATCTCGCCTTTGGCTGCAGCTGGGCGACCCAACACGCTGATTGCCATCTTGGCCTCTTTGGCGCTTGTGCTGACGGCCATCAACATGTTTGGCGGCTTTGCCGTCACCCAGCGCATGCTGGCGATGTTCCGAAAATAATGACTTTGGGGACAGATCTTTAGCTCTGTCCCCAACTGATTAAAGAGACACTTATGAACTCAAGTCTGGCCACGGTCGCCTACATCGGCGCAACCATCCTTTTCATCCTCAGCCTGGGCGGTTTGTCCAACCAGGAAACCGCACGGCGCGGTAATCTTTACGGCATGATCGGCATGAGCCTGGCCGTGCTGGCCACCATCTTTGGCCCGCAAGTCACGGCCGAGGGCATTCCGATGATCGTGGGATCGGTGCTGGTGGGTGCGCTCATTGGTCTGTACGCTGCGCGCAAAGTGCAGATGACCCAAATGCCCGAACTCGTGGCGCTCATGCACAGCATGGTCG
>JBIKHW010000245.1:0-5320 GCA_044361935.1 Limnohabitans sp.
TCACCCCGAGACCAGTCCATGTCACACCAGGGCATGGAAGCTTCAGCCTACCGCCAGCAAGTGTCACCCCGGACTTGATCCAGGGTCCAGGTCCACCCACCAACACTGGATCCCGGCTCGGAGGCCGGGATGACAGATGAAATCGCCGTGGGTCGATCATGTGATGGGGCATCACCACCTCGCACCAAAGGCCTGGCGCAAATCGTCCAGGGCGCTGGCATTCAGTGTCGGTGTCTGGGGTGCCAGCAGCATCAGCCGTGCGGTCTCTTCCAGCTCTTCGATTGTGGCCATGGCCGCTGCAGGGCTGTCGTGCCACACATTGGGCCCAAGGCGTGACAGCATCACCGCGCGAATAGGAGCCCCCTGAGCCGCGTATTGGCGAATCAGTGCAGCCACTTCTTGCGCCGCATCCGTGCTGCCCGGGCGGTGGTACGGCACCAGCGGCACATGGCCGACTTTCATCACAAAATAAGGCGTGATAGGAGGCAACAACTCGGGGCCAGTGGCGTTTAGGCTGAGCGCCACGCAGTGTGTGCTGTGGGTGTGGATCACGCAGCGCGTACCGGCATCTGACTCACTCGCAGCGGCATAAATCTGGCGGTGCAAAGCGATGGTTTTGCTGCCCTTGTCGCCACTGAGCTGTTGGCCTTGCCCATCGAGTTTGGCCAAGCGTGCCGGGTCGAGGAAACCCAGACACGCGTCGGTGGGCGTGATGAGGAAGCCGTCATCGAGACGCACGCTGATGTTGCCCGCCGTGGCGTGCACATAGCCGCGCTCGAACAGGCTGAGGCCCACGCGGCAAATCTCTTCTCGGGCTTGGCTTTCGGTCAGGTTCATGCCAGCACTGTAAAGGCTTTGGTGAAGAAATCTTCGGTGCCGAAGTTGCCCGACTTGAGCGTGATGTGCACACCAGAAGGCACATGGCACCACGGCACACCCGGATCAATTTGTGGACCAATTTGCAGCTGCGCAATACCCAGAGCCTGCACACAAGCGCCCGAGGTCTCGCCACCGGCCACCACCAGCTGCTGTACACCCAGACCGACCAAACCACGCGCCACAGCGGCCAGCGCGTGTTCGACCAAGGCACCCGCCTCGGCCACGCCCAGTTGCGCCTGCACGGCTTTGACGGCTTCGGGTTCCGCGGTGGAGTACACCAGCACCGGGCCATCTTTCAAAAGCGGCGCGGCCCAAGCCAGCACCTGCTGCACCACGGCATCGCTTTGGCCGTTCATCAGCGCCGCAGGGTTGATCACCATCGCGGGGCGGCCTGTCGTTTTGAAGTTCGCCACCTGCGCGTTGGTGGCCACAGAACAACTGCCCGAAACCACCGCTTGCAATCCACTGGCTGCGGGCAACAGGCTGGCCTGCAAAGAAGGCTTGAGCCCAAAGTTGGCGGGCAGGCCAATCGCCACGCCCGAGCCTGCAGTGACCAGCGGCATGTCTTTCAAAGCAGGCCCGAGCAGGTGCAGGTCATCGTTGCTGGTCGCGTCCACCACAGCCACGCCCACACCATCGGCACGCAGCGCAGCGATGCGTTCGCGGATGGCGGCCGCGCCTTGGGCCACCGTTTTGTAGTCGATCAAGCCCACCTTGCGCTTCGTTTGCGCCTGCATGACACGCACCAAGTTGGCGTCGGTCATGGGCGTGAGCGGGTGGTTTTGCATGCCCGATTCATTGAGCAACACGTTGCCCGCGAACAGGTAACCCTTGAAAACGGTGCGCCCGTTGTCCGGGAAGGCGGGCGTGGCGATGGTGAAGTCTGTGCCCAGCGCGTCCATCAACGCCTCGGTCACCGGGCCGATGTTGCCCTCGGGGGTGCTGTCAAAGGTGGAGCAGTATTTGAAATAGATCTGCTGCGCCCCTTGCGCCTGCAACCACTTCAAGGCGTCGAGTGATTGCGCGATGGCCTCGGCAGCCGGAATGGTGCGCGACTTGAGCGCCACCACCACAGCGTCGACCTCAGCTGCCAACGGTCCTGTGGGCACACCGATGGTTTGCACCACCCGCATGCCCGAACGAACGAGGTTGTTGGCGAGGTCCGTGGCGCCGGTGAAGTCGTCGGCAATGCAACCGAGTTGGATCTTCATGCTTGGCCTTTCGGCAGTTCAATGCCCGGGAAAATCTTGATCACCGCGCTGTCGTCTTCTTTGGCAAAGCCCGCTGTGCTGGCCTGCATGAACATCTGGTGCGCGGTGGAAGACAGCGGCAGCGGGAACTTGCTGGCCCGCGCCATGTCGAGCACGATGCCCAAATCCTTCACAAAAATGTCCACGGCCGACAACGGTGTGTAGTCCGCCGCCAGCACATGGGCCATGCGGTTTTCAAACATCCAGCTGTTGCCGGCGCTGTTGGTGATCACCTCGTACAAAGCGGCCGGGTCCACACCCTCGCGCAAGCCCAAGGCCATGGCTTCGGCAGCGGCCGCGATGTGCACGCCCGCCAGCAACTGGTTGATGATCTTGACCTTGCTGCCAGCGCCTGCGCTGTCGCCCAGCTTGTAGACCTTGGCGGCCATGGCGTTCAAAAACGGCTCGGCCAGCGAATAGGCCTCGGGCTTGCCCGCGGTCATCATGGTCATCTGGCCACTGGCCGCTTTGGCTGCGCCACCCGAGATGGGTGCGTCCACATAACGCAGGCCCATGGCTTCCAGTCGCGCTTCCAGCGCCACCGACCAATTGGGGTCGACGGTGGAGCACATCACAAACACGCTGCCCGGCTTCATGCTCGCGGCACAGCCCGGCGTGGTGCCGTCGCCAAACAGCACGGCTTCGGTTTGCGCGGCATTGACCACCACCGACACCACCACATCACACGCAGCGCCCAGCGAGGCCAGTGTGTCGTGCGCTGTGCCGCCTGCATTGGTGAACGCCTCGGCCACCTCGCGGCGCACATCAAACACCTGCACGCCGTGCCCCGCACGGCGCAAAGACCCGGCCATGCCCGAGCCCATGGCCCCCAAACCAATCAATCCAACGGTGCTCATGTGTTGACTCCTCAATCCAGTGTGATTTTGGCGAAGGCCGCCACTTTTTTCCATTGCGCCATGTCGCCTTGCATGAAGCTGGCCAGACCTTGGGCATTGGCCCAAGCGGGCTCAGCACCGGCTTTGAGCATGGCGGCTTTCACTTCGGGCTGGCTGGCCACGCGCTCCAGGGCTTGCTCCAGCTTTTGCGCGATGGGCGCGGGCAGACCCGCAGGCGCTGCCACACCAAACCAGGCAAACACCTGATAGCCCTTCATGCCAGCTTCTTCCATGGTGGGCACATTGGGCAAAGCGCTGCTGCGCTGGGGCGTGGTCACAGCCAAGGCTTTGAGCTTGCCGCCGTTGATCAGGCCCAGCGCCGAGGGCAGGTTGTCAAACATCATGTTCACTTCGCCCGCCATCAGGCCCGTCAGACCTGCTGCTGCGCCTCGGTAGGGGATGTGCGTGACAAAAGCGCCCGACTGGCTTTTGTACAGCTCAGCGCTCAGGTGCAGCGAGGTGCCCTGCCCGTTGGACGCGTAGTTGAGCTGGCCCGGCTTGGACAAGGCCCGCGCCGTGAGTTCGGCCACTGTGTTGATGCCCGCAGCCGGGTTGACCACCAGCACATTCGGCACGCGACCCAGCAAGGCCACAGGCGCAATTTGTTCGGGCTTGTAAGGCAGCTTGCTGTACAGCGCCGGGCTGATGGTGAGCGGGGGCGAAGCCATGAGTAAGGTGTAGCCATCGGCTGCTGCACGCGCGGCCTCGGCTGCGCCCAGGTTGCCACCGGCGCCGGGTTTGTTGTCGATGACGATGGGCTGGCCCAACTCCAGCGCCAGCTTGGGCGCGACCAAGCGGGCCATGTTGTCGATCAGGCCGCCGGGCGGAAAGGGCACCACCAGCTTGATGGGACGGGTAGGCCAAGCTTGCGCAGAAGCGTTGGTGGCCAAAAGGGGGGAGACGGCGAGCAGGGCCGCGGCTGCCGCGATCCAGTTTCTGCGTTGCATGGGGAGTTCCTGAGGTGAATTGATCAGGTCATCATACAAATTTTGAGTGGACTTTGCATCGGGGTGAACACGGAGGGCGGGGCCATGCTGAACTGACACGCCCTGTCGCCCCCATGGCTCAACAGCCCTTGAAATCCGGTTACGCTCCAAAACCTCACAACACCCTTACCCTTTAGGCACCACCCATGCCCCAGATCACACGCCTTTGGCCCCTTGTGGCCCTGTTGTTTTTGCAAGCTTGCGGCAGCTTGCCTCCGGAAACCTACACGCCCAAGCTGGGACAACTGGGCAAGGACGTGATGTGGTTGCCCACCCGCGATGAGCTGGTCACGCAGATGCTGACCGCAGCGCGGGTCACACCCGAAGACGAGGTGGTGGATCTGGGCGCGGGCGATGGCAAGATCCCGATCGCGGCCGCCAGGCAGTTCGGTGCGCGGGCCTGGGGCATTGAGTACAACAAGGACCTGGCCGCACTGGCCCAGCGCAACGCGCAACGCGCAGGGGTGGCCGACCGTGTGCGCATCGTGCATGGCGACATCTTCAAAGAAGACTTTTCCAAAGCCACGGTGGTCACCCTCTACCTGCTCGAAGAGTTGAATGCGCAGCTGCGCCCCACCATTTTGAAGATGAAACCCGGAACACGGGTGGTGTCCAACACCTTCTCCATGGGCGACTGGGAGCCGGACCAGGTGATCCGTGTGGGCACCAACACGGGTTATTTCTGGACGGTGCCTGCCGTCGTGGCTGGCCAGTGGTCCTTGCAGGGGGTGGCTCCACAAGGGCCTGCTGTTTTGCGTCTGAACCAGCGCCACCAGCGCGTGGGCGGCACCCTGGCCTGGGGCTCACAAGTGCAGCCCTTGCTGGGTGCCCGCATGGACGGTGCCCAACTGCATTTCAGCTACCTCAATGCCGAAGGTCTGCTGCAGGCCGCCAAGCTGCAGGTGCAAGGCCAGACCCTGAACGGCGAGCTGGTCGGGCCCTACGGCATGGTCGAGGTGCAGCCGGACGTGGTGAAGGTCGCGGGCCAACGCGTCGGAGATTGAAAACCCGTCAGCACCCAATCGTTTGATGCGGCCCACGCGCCCAGCATGCAGGGGGTGTGGTCACCCTGAATTTTTAAAAACAGCAAGGGAGAGTTTTCATGGACACGGTCAAAAAAGTTTTCATCACCGGTGGCACCAGCGGCATTGGCGCGGCCATTGCCCGGGCCTTTGCCGCCACCGGCGCCAGCGTCACGGCCACCGGGGCCACACCTGCCGAAGTCGAGGCTGCGCAAGGCCTGAGTGCCAACCGCCTGATCGCCTTCCATGTGCTGGATGTGCGACAAAACGAGCATGTCCAAACCGTG
>JBIKHW010000246.1:0-5316 GCA_044361935.1 Limnohabitans sp.
CTTGCCCACATACAGCAGCTGCTCCTGCGCATCAAAGTAGCGGTACACCCCCGGCAAGGCGGGCAGCGCGGCAACTTGCGCGAGCAGGGCTTCATCATGGGTGTGCGACATGGAGGCTATTGTCTGTGAAAAGATGTGTGTGAAATCTCCAGCGACAATCGCCGCATGCAAATTGGCCAACTCTGGGACATCTTCTGCACCGTCATCGACAACCACGGCGACCTGGGCGTGTGCTGGCGGCTGACGCGCCAGTTGCGTGACACGGGCCAGCGCGTGCGCCTGTGGGTGGACGACGCCTCGGCCCTGGCCTGGATGGCCCCCACCGCCTACCAGGAGCCTGGCATCGAAGTGCGCCTTTGGTCCGATGCCAGCCAAACCAGCACCCTGCAAAAACTTTCCCCGGCCGATGTCTGGGTCGAAGCCTTTGGATGCACCTTGCCCGAAAACTTTGTGGCGCACGGTGTAGCCACCCGAGCGCAACAACCCAAGTGGATCAACCTCGAATACCTGAGCGCCGAAGACTGGGTGCCCCGCATGCACCAGCTGCCTTCGCCCGTGATGAGCGGCCCTGCCAAGGGCTGGACCAAAACATTTTTCTACCCCGGCTTCACGCCGGACACGGGCGGTCTGCTGCGCGAAACCGACCTTCTGGAGCGGCAGCAAAACTTTGACCTTGTCAAACGTTCGGCTTGGCGTGAACAACACGCCCCCAACCTAGCCCCAGATGCCCTGCTGATCAGCCTGTTCTGCTACGAACCCGCCGCCCTGCCCCAGCTGTTGGCCCAACTGGTGGGCACACCCCACCACCTGCTGGTCACCCCAGGCCGCCCTCTGGCTGCGGTGCAGCAAGCGCTGGCGGGGATGGCCGTGCAACCCCACTGGAGCGCCCTGCCCTATACCGATCAAAACGGATTCGACGAGATGCTCTGGGCATGCGACTTGAATTTTGTGCGCGGCGAAGACTCGCTGGTGCGCGCCCTCTGGGCAGGCCAGCCCTTCATCTGGCACATCTATCCACAAGACGACAACGCGCACCACGACAAGCTGGAGGCGTTTCTGGACTGGATGGAGGCGCCGCAGAGCCTTCGGCGGGCTCATCGGGTTTGGAATGGGATGGAAGCGGGCGAATGGCCAGCGCTCAATGCCGAAACGCTGCGGATTTGGAGCCACAATACCCAAACCAAGTGCCATCAACTTTTTGGGCAAACTGATTTGGTTACGCAACTGATCCATTTCCTGGGTTGAAAATGAACAAGGGACGCACCATGGTCTTAGGCAACAAACTGAATATCAGCAGCCAGGTTGAACTCAACCGTGTGGAAGAAAAGCTCAGCAAACAAAAAGCCAAACAATTGTTTGAAAGCGGAGACATCGACAAAGTGGAAGTGGGCACCTTTGCGGGCCTGGCCAACATCCATGCTTATTTGTTTGACGAGGTGTATGCCTTTGCCGGCCAGGTGCGCGACGTGAACTTGGCCAAGGGTAACTTCAGGTTTGCACCCGTCATGTATTTGCAGCCATCGCTGGCACACATCAGCGCCATGCCACAGCAAACCTTCGAACAAATCGTCGAGAAGTACGTGGAAATGAACGTGGCCCACCCGTTTCGGGAAGGCAACGGGCGTGCCACCCGCATCTGGCTCGACCTGATGCTGAAAAAAGAAATCCGGCAGGTCATTGACTGGAACTTGGTGGACAAAGCCGAGTATTTGTCGGCCATGGAGCGCAGTGTGGTCAAAGACCTGGAAATCAAACACCTGCTCAAGGGTGCACTGACCGACCAAATCCACGACCGCGCGCTGTACATGAAAGGCATCGACGTGAGCTATTACTACGAAGGCTACAGCGAGTACAAGGTTGAGGACTTGTGAGCCAAGGCTTTGGCAAGGAAATGGCTCAATGAACCCTCAAGACCCACCCCATGCGGCATCTTTGGACACCAACACGTATGCGGACTTGTTGGATTCGCTTTCGACGGTCATTTCCTCGTTTCAGATGCTGCACCAAAAGGCCATTGAAGCACTGGAGCCCACCGTGCACGACTTGGTCCGCAGTGGCAGCCGAGATATGCATCAGATCGAACACACACTCGATCAACTGCTCAATCATGCGTGCACACCCGAGGGCCTGACCCTCTTCAAAACACTCTGCCGCCACTACTGGGCAATAGACCCGCAGGCCACCGCAAGCTATGTTCAGGCCTACCGCGAGATGTGGGATGACGACAAACAGAACGACAGCGAGGCGGCACACATCTCACACCGTCACGTCGCGTGAAGACATGAATGTTGTCGTGCAAAGGTTTGGACCTGCGCCGGAAATGACCGCTTGCAGTACCGCTGTGCGCACCGTTGGCATCAAGATATCAACATCGATAGTCCGCTTGAATGCTCAACCGCGCAGGCAAGACAAAAAAGATATTTTCTGTAGGGCAAAAACCAGCGCCCAGAACCGGGCTCGTCCAACAAACGGATCAGGTCGCGGCTTCGCGCGACCTATCCTTACTAGTTAGGTTACACCGGGATTCTTGCGCACGGAACGTTTCGCCGGAGCCTTGCTCGCATTCCTGGTGCTCTCATTCGTTGCATGACTGGATTCACCCTTGGCATCCACTACCGCTTGCTCAGTGGCGTTTAGCGAAGCTGCATCATCCTTTAATAAAAGCTTCCGCTCCATTTCGGCAAGAAATGCACTGCCTTCCCTAGTAATCGCGTGTCTACGGTAGCGGGCGCCAGCAAGCTTTTCGTTTACCGTCAAGCCGTGAACTTGGAGCTTTGGACATACGTTGTAGAAGAAGAACGTCTCAGCTTCACTCGTGCCAGCTGCGTTCGTGACACCGTTGATGAACGTATCCTTGTTTCCATAGAAGAGATTGAGCAAATCGATCTTCGTTTCCTTGCCGTTAGCGAGAGAGGCAGGAATCTTGACCTCTATGGCGCGGAGCACCTTGCGAAGTTCCTGGAACGACTCATTGGCCTTGGTTGTTTGCGAAGAGGCGCGCTTTTCTTGCTCAGCAAGTGATTCCTTGAGCTGACGGTTCTCCTCAGCAAGCTTGCGAATCTCGTCGAATAGTGGCTTAGTGTCGATGACCTCATCCGCGGACACCCAGCCTTTGAGATCGCGGTTAGCTGCAAAGTCTGCCAAGCTTTCGTGCACACAAAGTTTGATGTCTTTTGGATCATCAAAAAATGAAGAGATGTTGCTTAGCACTTTTTGCCGAAAGAGTGCCAGCTCTTTCGGATTCTCCTTCTCCATGAACACGGTGCCGCCTGCCTTAACTTTGGCCTCGAGCGCGAACTCGGTTATCACGACGGCGAAGAGTGGCTTCGACTGCTGAACGGCGTAGTCGTACTCAAGCTCGGTGTAGCTCATTCCCGAGGTCTTTTCGACAGAACCGTAGCGGCCTCCCAAGATCAGCATGTAGACGTCTGACTCATCTATCCACTGCTTGATCGTTTCCATCTGCGATCGGTCTCCCGCTGTGAACAACTCCATGCCGGCGGGGATATGGCCAGCCTTCAATATGGCGCTGACAGCAGCTTGCCTTTCAGGCAGAAGATCGGTGTACGTGCTCGAGACAAAGATTTGTAGGCGGCGCTTCATGCGATTCTCGTTGGCGTTGAAGAACCAAACTATAACCTTATTAACTACATATAAGGCATTCACGCACTGCCAAGAAAAACCAATTGAGGGCCCCTCTGAACCCCAGAGCCTTCAAGCTGGATGTCCGCAAAATTGACCCGATCCGCGTGCCCAATAATCCTTCCCCATGACCCTCATTAACACCCTCTTCCCCCTGGGCTGGCAGCACTACCTGCTGGGCTGCCTGACCATTGGCGCTGGCGTGGCGCTGCTTTATTTGTTCAACGGCTGGGTTGGCGGCATGAGTTCCGTCTTTTCCAGCAGTTGGTCGTTCGTGTCCAAACGGGCGTTTTTTCAGCAAGCTCGCTTTGTCAGCACCCGCAACTGGCGGCTGGTTTACGCGCTGGGCGTAGTGCTGGGGGCGCTGGTTTGGCGGTTCACGCTGGCGGGCGGTGAGGCGCAGCACACCAGCGTGCCCGCCTGGCAGCTGTTGGTGGGTGGCTTTTTGGTCGGCTACGGTGCGCGTCTGGGCAACGGCTGTACATCGGGCCACGGCATTTGCGGGCTGGGCTCGCTGCAGCTGCCCTCTCTTTTCGCGGTGCTCACCTTCATGGCCACCGCCTTCATGACCGCCAACCTGATGGCCTGGAGCCTCGCATGAACAATCTGAATCCTCACACACTGTCCCTCCCCAAGGCGCTGGTCACACTGGTCGCCGGAGCCTTGTTTGGCTTTGGTCTGTCGCTGGCCACCATGGTTCAGCCCGATGTGGTTTTGAGCTTTTTGCGCTTTCAGGACTGGGGCCTGATGCTGGTCATGGGCGGCGCGGCGGGCCTGGCCATGGTCGCGTACAAAGGATTTCCGCGTTGGCTGCGCCGCCCTTTGTTGGGCGGTCAGTTCCTGACGCAACCGGCCAGCTGGAACCGCCAAACCGTGATCGGTTCGGCCATTTTTGGTGTGGGTTGGGGGCTTTCGGGCGTTTGCCCCGGCCCGGCTATTGCAGCTTTGGGCACGGGCAACACCGACATTCTTTGGGCTTTGGGCGGCATTGTGCTGGGCGCTTTGGCGCATGGCCTGACGGCGCGTGATTGATCACCTGCGCCTCATTTCGCCATCCATCCAAGCCCCACAGGTTAGAATAATGGGCTTGGCTTCAAGCCACCCTCTTTCATTTCAGACTCAATTCCTATGAAAACCGCTCAAGAAATCCGCGTCGGCAACGTCATCATGCACGGCAAAGACCCCATGGTCGTCCTGCGCACCGAATACCAACGCGGTGGCCGCGGCTCCTCCACCGTGCGCATGAAGCTCAAAAGTTTGATCGCCAACTTCGGCACCGAAGTCGTGTTCCGCGCCGACGACAAGATGGACCAGGTCATTCTGGACAAGAAAGAGTGCACCTACTCTTACTTCGCTGACCCCATGTACGTTTGCATGGACACCGATTTCAACCAGTACGAAGTCGAAGCCACCAACATGGGCGACGCCCTGAACTACCTCGAAGACGGCATGGAACTCGAAGTGGTGTTCTACAACGAGAAAGCCATTTCGGTCGAATTGCCCACCAGCGTGGTGCGTGAGATCACCTGGACAGAACCTGCTGTCAAAGGCGACACCTCCGGCAAAGTGCTCAAGCCCGCCAAGATCGCCACCGGCATGGAAGTGCCTGTGCCTTTGTTCGTGAGCCAAGGCGACAAGATCGAAATCGACACCCGCACCGGCGAATACCGCAAG
>JBIKHW010000247.1:0-5311 GCA_044361935.1 Limnohabitans sp.
TCCGACATCGATCCGATTTGGCGCAGGTCCATGTTGGGGCTGAAGCCGCCGACCTACAAGAGACGCCCCCCGTAGGTCGGAGCTTCAGCTCCGACGTGGCGCTGGTGAACCACTATGGCCAAGCCTGTCAGCCGCGCAAACCCTCCAGCACGTTCACCGTGTTCACCCCCACCTCGGCCACCGCGTACCCGCCTTCAAACGTCAGCACCGTAGGCAGCCCCAGCTGCGCAATGGCTTGCCCCAGCTTCAGGTAATCGGCACTGCGCAATTTAAAGCCCGAGATCGGGTCGCCCTCAAACGTGTCCAGCCCCAGCGGCACCACCAGAGCCTGCGGCGCAAAGTCGCTCACGGCTTGAATGGCGGTTTGCAGCGCGGCCCACCAGACTTCAAACCCGGTGCCGCGTGGCAGCGGCAGGTTCAGGTTGAAGCCCTCGCCAGCCCCCGCGCCGCGCTCATCCGCATGCCCTAAAAAGAACGGGTATTCGGTGCGCGGATCGCCGTGGATGGACGCGGTGAACACATCGCTGCGCTCGTAAAAGATGGTCTGTGTGCCGTTGCCGTGGTGGTAGTCCACATCGAGCACGGCCACGCGCTCCAGCCCGCCGTCGCGCAGGGCTTGCGCGGCCACGGCAGCGTTGTTGATGAAGCAATAACCGCCCATGTAGTTGGGGCCTGCATGGTGGCCCGGCGGGCGGGTCAGCGCCATGGCAAAGCGCTCGCCACCCAGCACCGCCTGCGCGGCGGCCAGAGCGCAGGCCGCGCCCTCGCGTGCGGCGGCCCAGCTGCCCGCCATCAAGGGCGTGCCCGAGTCAAACGCAAACTGCCCCAGCCGCGCTGCAAAGTTGAGCGGCGGCGCGTCGGTGCGAAAGCCGTGCTTGGATGCCAGCGGCCAGACCGAGGGCAGGGCGTCGCGCTCGGCATTGGCCGGGTCCAGCGCCACCCAGTCGTCCCACGCCCGAGCCAGAAATGCCAAATAGTCCGGCGCATGCACGCGGGCCATGGCGGCGTTCACATCCGCCGCTGCATCGGGCGTCAGCAATTGCCCCACAGGGCGGCGCTGCAGTTCATCGAGCACATATCGCAAACGGTCAGGCACTTCATGGCAATCGACCAAGCGGCCCCGGAACATTTCCTGGCGGCCTGCATGTTGGGCGTGGTGGGTGTTGTGGAAGATTTTCATGGGGTTGATGGGTCAAAGGATGTTGATCTGCTGCCATGCCAGTGGGTCATGAAGTCCAGAACTTTCCGACCATCTTTTTCGTTGCTGAGCATGTCCAGGGGGAGTGCGTGGCCCCAGTAGGGGTTGGGTTGCTGTAGCCACTTGTAAACATCGCTCGACTTCATGCCGTTGGCGCTGCTGATTTGCAGCGCTTGCGCGATGAGATCAGGACGCGGATACCAAGAAGTGGGCTTGGTGTAAGGGCGTCTGGCGGGGATGACGCGTGGCAGCTCGCAGCTTGCCAACTCATCTTCGGTGATGTGGCTTCGGACCCAAAGGGCTTGGTCATTCAATTCCTGATTGGGGGTGCGTTGGTGATGACGGGTTGGGACCACAAGACCAATTTTCACCGGGGTTAACGTGTTGATCATCTCCAGCGCAGGCTGGATGTCGGTGTCATTGGTGACGATCACGGCATGGTCAATCTCGCCCAAGATCGCATCCTTGAAGGCGTGCAATGCCAGGCTGACATCGCTCTTTTTTTCTTCAACTTTCCAGATGTTCACTCTTTGACAGTCTCGCGGCCATCGCTCTGGGTTTTGAGGGTCGACGCGTTTAGCATGGGCCTCGTTCAAGGCGTAGTTGCCTTTGATGATTTCAAGTGAACCTTGGGAGTGCTTGGCGAGAGCCCCCAAGTAGCTCCTTTGGCTAGTGCGGCTGTCAGGGTCTTTGGCTACTTTTTCCAGAATTTCGGCGGTGAAATACTTGATGCTCAGTTGGTTAAGATCAAGCCGCAGTTGCTCGCCATTTGGCTGCGCTGTGATGGATGGAAGAATCTTGTCCTTGAACAACTTCACCAGGTCAAGCCATTTGTGGCTTGTGCCCTTCAGGCAGCCGTAATAGAAGTTGTAGCCGTCGATGTAAACGCGGGTACGAAGCAAAAGGGCCCCCTGAAACGAAAAAACCGGCTTTCGCCGGCTTTTCCCCCCGTGCCCCAGATGGTCATGCCACGCTAAGAGCTCGGGTTAGTTGTTGACGAAATTATGCCGTAATTTTTGAAGATGTCTCCACAGGTGTGATCATCCTTTAAAAATTACACTTTTAGTGTATTTTTTATGATCAATAAGCCCAATTTAGAGATGTTAACGCCCGGTTTGACAGGCGTGGGAATTGCGATCAGATTAGACAGATGACCAGTTGAAGGGGGGCGAGATGCAGACATGGCCAGTACAAAACGCGAAAGCGCGGTTCAGTGAATTTTTGGATGCTTGCCTGCTTGCAGGGCCCCAAATGGTCACGCGGCACGGCACCCAAGCGGCCGTGTTGGTGTCTGTTCAAGAGTGGCGGCGGTTGCAGTCGGCAGCACGTCCTTCGTTGAAAGAACTGCTGCTCTCAGACCAAGCACGAACCGACATGGTCATCCCGCCACGCGGATGAGCCAAGCGGCGACCTGTAGAGCCGACGCATTGACGAAGCGGTTTCTGCTGGACACCAACGTAGAGTCTGCGTTGCGCAAGCCGCGCCCGCAGGGGAATTTTGTGGGTTGGCTAAAGCTTCACCCAAATTCCCGAAACCCCTTGAGCGCTGGCAACGGCGCAAAGTTCGCTTCGCGTTTTTGTTGCATGGCGCTGATGGCCTCGCGCACATTGGCGTTGCTCCAGATCGCGCCTTGCAGCCATCCCATGTGGCGCAGGCTGTCTTCGGTGCTGTGGTCGCGGGCGTAGTGCAGCACTTGCTTGGTGCCCCAGATGGCCACGGGTGGTTTGCTGGCGATTTCTTTGGCCGCTTGCAGGGCAGCGGCCACGGTGGCTTCGTGGCTGGGCAGCACCTCGTTGACCAGGCCGTGCGCCAGCGCTTTGTCGGCGCTCAGGCGTCGGCCGGTGTAGGCGAGTTCTTTGACCAAGGCCATGGGCAGCAACTTGGGCAAGCGTTGCAGGGTGCCCACGTCGGCCACCATGCCGATGTTGATTTCCTGGATGCAGAAGAACGCATCGGCCGAGGCGTAGCGCATGCAGCAGGCGGTGACCATGTCCACCGCGCCGCCAATGCAGCCGCCGTGAATGGCCGCAATGACCGGGATGCGCAGTTCTTCGAGCAGGGTGAAGGTGTGCTGCATGTCGGTCAGCAGGTCATACACGGCTGAGCGGCCTTCGGCGCTGGTGTCGTCCATCTGGATGGCGCTGCCAAAGGTTTGCAGGTCCATGCCCGCGCTGAAGTGCTTGCCCGTGCTGGAGATGACCAGCGCCCGCGCAGTGCCTGCTTTGTGGATGTCGGTCAGCACCTCGTGCAGCTCGCGCCAGAAGGTGGGGTGCATGGTGTTCATCGCCTCGGGGCGGTTCATCACCAGGTGGGCAATGTGATTTTCAGTCGAGAGGGAAAAGCAGTTCAGCTTGTTCATGGGGTGTCTCCTATTTCAGGCAATGTAGCCGTTTGACTGGGGCGGGCGTGTCCCGGTTTTGACCGAGTTGGTCTTAACTGGCCAATTTTTGTAAATGATAGTAATATACAAAAAATGATTGATCTTTCAACCATCGTCGGCTTTGAATGGGATGCGGGCAACGAGCGAAAGAATGACAAACATGGGGTCAGCATGGCTGAGGCCGAACAGGTTTTCTTCAATGCGCCCTTGCTGTTGTTGGACGACGTTGCACACAGCCATAGTGAGGCGCGGCTTCATGCGCTGGGTGCGACGGATGATGGGCGACGATTGCACATCACTTTCACTTTGCGCCAATCGGGCGAGTTGATTCGCGTGATTTCAGCGCGGGACATGCACAGAAAGGAGCGCAGTGTTTATGAGCAAGCAGACAGCTAAACAACCGATTCCCAAATTCAAAACAGAGGCTCAGGAGCGCGCCTATTGGGAATCTGATCCCAATGGGCACGACTCCACGGTGCATTTGGACTGGACAAAGGCGCAAAAGGTCAAGTTGCCCAACTTGAAACCCACCACCAAGACAATTTCGCTTCGATTGCCGCAGCATTTGCTGGACAGCATCAAGGTGGCTGCCAATGCCCGCGATGTTCCCTACCAGTCGCTCATCAAGGTCTGGCTGCAAGAGAAACTGCACAGTCACTGAGATGCACCGTGACACTCAGTCGTCGTTGAACAGAAGCTGCGTTTGCCATTCATGGCCCGGCTCTTCGGCCTTCAGGGGGTGACTCACCGAATCAGGCGCTGTCCCGGCCTTGACCAGCGACCCCACCCGCACGCCCAGCAGCCGCAGCCGGCGTGACAGGTCAACGCGTTTGAGGCATTGGCCTGCGATTTGGCGGATTTGTTTGGCGTCTGCCGTGTATTCCGTCAGGGTCTGGTCGCGTGTCACTGACTGGAAGTTGTCATAGCGCAGCTTGATGCCGATGGTTTTGCCTTCGTAGCCTTTGCGTTGCAAATCGGCGGCCACTTGTTCGCACAGCCGGGTGAAGACGGCCCCGAGTTCTTCGCGGTCGCGCACGGCGTGCAGGTCGCGCTCAAAGGTGGTTTCGCGGCTCATGCTGACGGGCTCGCTCTCGGTCTCGACCGGGCGGTCGTCTCGGCCCCAAGATGCTTCGTGCAACCACGCGCCGTAGCTTTTGCCAAAGTTTTCCACCAGCCAGTGCGGCTCGCATGCCGCTAAGTCGCCGATGGTGTGGATGCCAAAGCCCTTGAGTTTTTCATCGGCCTTGGGGCCGACGCCATTGATCTTGCGGCAGGCGAGCGGCCAGATGTGGGTTTGCAGATCGGCCTCGTGCACGATGGAGATGCCGTTGGGCTTGTTGAACTCGCTGGCCATTTTGGCGATCAGCTTGTTGGGCGCTACGCCCACCGAACATGTCAGGCCCGTGGCTTCAAAAATGCTTTTTTGGATCAGCCTGGCCAGCACGCGGCCGCCCTCGCGTTGGCCGCCGGGCACGTCGGTGAAGTCGATGTAGACCTCGTCCACGCCCCGGTCCTGCATGACGGGGGCGATGTCGGTGATGATGCTTTTGAAGGTGCGCGAGAAATGCCTGTAGCGGTCAAAGTCCACAGGCAGCAAGAGCGCTTGTGGGCAGAGCTTGGCGGCTTTCATCAGGCCCATGGCCGAGCCGATGCCAAACTGCCGCGCCGCATAGGTGGCGGTGGTGATGACGCCGCGCCCGGTGTAGCCCTCGATGCGCGGGAAAAAGTCCACC
>JBIKHW010000248.1:0-5289 GCA_044361935.1 Limnohabitans sp.
CATGGCTTTCACACCATCGGCCACGGTGCGCGGTTCGTTCATCAGGCAAGCGCCAAACGCGCCGCGCTGCACACGGTCGGAAGGGCAGCCGCAGTTGAGGTTGATCTCGTCATAACCCCACTCCTGCCCCAGCTTGGCCGCGTGGGCCAAGTCGGCGGCATCACTTCCGCCCAGTTGCAGGGCAACCGGGTGCTCTTCGCCGTTGAAGCGCAGGTGCCGCTGCACACTGCCGTGGCGCAGGGCCCCCGTGGTCACCATCTCGGTGTAGAGCAAGGTGTGGCGGGTCAGCAGGCGGTGAAAAAACCGGCAATGGCGGTCAGTCCAGTCCATCATGGGCGCTACAGACAAGCGCCAGCGTTGGGGTTCGGGGAAATGCATGGGGCCAGATTATCCTTGCCTGGCTGCGGCCTTGAAAACAAACATTTACGCCTCAATTCGGCTAGGCGTTTAATGAACGCAGTTCTTGAGCCCGACAATGACAGCTTGAGCAAGGAGAAATCGAGATGGCTGACACAACGATGTGGTGGGTTTTGGCCGGCGTCCTGGTCGCTTTGGAGTTGGTGACCGGAACCTTTTACCTGCTGATGCTGAGCCTGGGCGCCGTAGCGGCTGCCCTGACAGCGATGGCGGGCCATGGTCTGACCACCCAACTCGTGGTTGCGGCAGTCATCGGTGGCTTGGGGGCCGTGTTACTGGGTCAATGGCGCAAGCGCCAAACAACCACGCCGCAAGAAGCCCATGACCAACACCTGGACCTGGGCGCCACGGTGCAGGTCGATGCCTGGGACGCCCAAGGCACCGCACAAGTCAAACACCGGGGCGCAGCCTGGACTGCGGTGTTGGCCCCGGGCCAGACCGCCACGGCTGGCGTTCACCGCATTCAAGCCATGGCGGGCAACCGCCTGGTCCTCGAGAAAATCTGAGCACACCGCTCGCAACACCGAAAAGGGAAAAAACCATGGAAATCGCTGCCGTCCTCGTGATCATCGCGGTCCTGTTCATCGTCAAGACCGTCAAAGTCGTGCCACAACAAGAGGCCTGGGTGGTCGAAAGGTTGGGCAAATTCCACGCCAGTCTGGCCCCGGGGCTGAACTTTGTGGTGCCTTTTGTGGACAACGTGATCCAAAAGCACAGCCTCAAAGAAATCCCGCTCGATGTGCCCAGCCAGATCTGCATCACGCGTGACAACACGCAGCTGCAGGTGGACGGCATCTTGTACTTTCAAGTCACCGACCCCAAACTGGCCAGCTACGGCTCGTCCAACTACATCGTGGCCGTGACCCAACTGGCGCAAACCAGCCTGCGCAGCGTGATTGGCAAGCTGGAGCTGGACAAGACCTTCGAGGAGCGCGACATCATCAACGCGCAGGTGGTCCACGCGATTGACGAAGCGGCGCTCAACTGGGGCGTGAAGGTGCTGCGCTACGAGATCAAAGACCTTACACCGCCCAAAGAAATCTTGCTGGCCATGCAGTCGCAAATCACGGCCGAGCGCGAAAAGCGTGCACTGATCGCAGCCTCCGAAGGCCGCCGCCAGGAGCAGATCAACATCGCCACAGGCGAGCGGGAGGCCTTCATTGCCCGCTCTGAGGGCGAAAAACAAGCCGCCATCAACAAGGCCCAAGGCGATGCCGCCGCCATCACCGAAATGGCCAACGCCACCGCGCAAGCCATTGAGCGGATTGCCACCGCCATCCGCCAGCCCGGGGGCGAACAAGCCGTCCAGCTCAAGGTAGCCGAGCAAGCGGTGCAGGCCTACGCCAAAGTGGCGCAAGACGCCAAGACCACACTGATCGTGCCGGGCAACATGACCGAGGTCTCGGGCCTGATCGCATCGGCCATGCAGATGGTGAGCACCAGCAAACAAGCCGGTTGAAGCGGCCTTGCAGACGCAAAAAACCCGCCGAGGCGGGTTTTTTAAATGGGCGAATCACGCGCGCCACGACGCCATTTTCAACAAGGCACTTTCATTCAGGATGGCGGGGAAGCGACAAAGTAAAACAGGTTCCACCCGATGGGCTGCTGCTCACTTGCAGCTGGCCGCCATGGCGAGTCACTAAGGAATGGCTCAACCACAAGCCCAAACCCATGCCTTCATTTTTGGTGGAATAAAACATCTCAAACACCCGTGCCCGTTCAGACTCGGTCATGCCTGGGCCATTGTCAGAGACGGTTAGTACGTTGGCCTGTTCTGTTTGCCTCAGCTGCAAATGGATTTCCCGGGGCGAAGGCACCGACCGCAACGCATCCAGAGCGTTTTTAAGTAAGTTCAGCACCACCATTTGTAATTGGGCTTCGTTGGCCCAAACAGCCACCGCACTGTCGACTTGTTGGGTCAGCGTGATGTCGTGACGTGTCAATTCCGCTTGAATCATGGCCAAAGACTCGGCCACCACCTGGTTCAGCTGCACGGTATTGAAATCCGAAGATCCGCTGCGCAAGAATTTTCGCAACTGAACAATGATCTCGACCGCACGGTTGTTGTCCTGAATCAGGCCATTGATGAACTGTTGCCGATCGCTGTGTTGCAGTTCGGGCATGCAGGCCAACAGCTCTGTCTTGATGCGTATCAGCTGCAAGGGTTGGCTCAGTTCGTGCGCCAACGAAGCCATCAAAACACCCACGTTGTTTGACTTGACCGACAGCGTCAGTGCCTTGAGCATCTGGGTGTTTTCGGCAAGCGCTGCATCCAAAGCCAGATTGGCGGCACGGACTCTTTGGCTCTCTTCTTGGATCAACTTATTTTTTTGGGCCAACTCATGGATGCTGTAACCCAGCAATGAGCTCAAGATCAGCACATCCATCGACAGAGAAACGAGCCGCAATATCGCTGGCATCATGCCTTCTTGAAAGAGCGACTCAGGTGGCACCTCCAACATGAGCACCACCGTCATACGCGCAAGACGCAAAGAAAGGCTGACCAGCATCACCACGACCAAAAACTTCAGCTGGAATGTATTGCCCTTTTGGCGCTGCGCCTGCCAGACTTCATAGAGCAACCAGGACAAAAACATGGTGCTGAACACACAATAAATGACGACCCGCTGGACATAATTGCCGTTCAGGCGAAACACCTCAAAGGTCACCATCACGCACAACAGGAATGCTGTGCTCCGGCGAACTATCTCAGGCGTCAAGGGCACACGCCATGAGCGCGCAGTCAGGGCGGCACAGCACCCCGAAGCCAACATCAGCGTATTGGTCAGCGTCAGGAAAAAAGACCCCGCCCAAACAAACAAGACGCCCGTGACCGCCGAGAGATTGGCCGCGAGAAACGTCATCATCAGTGCACGGCTGGGTCTGAAGTCTCGCTGACCTTCGTACAAAGACTTGGCCTGAACCGTCATTCCCAAAATGATCACATTGAGGATCAGGTAAATGATGTCATGGCCAAAAGTCATGGTTTTGAAAAACTACACGTTCTATCTTTGAATTGAAAGTCGGATTCAAGTACGAGGTGCAACAAAGATGAACAGGGTGACGCCGTTGTTCCTCAGTTGGATGTACAGGTCTGCTGGCATGAAATTGTAGTCCGCGCCGAACGGGTTGTTCAGGTCTGCGCCTCTCAAGCCGGTGGTCACGGTGTTCCAGCTGCCACTGCCCACCAATTGCAGAGTGTCACCCGCTTTGCCGTTGACCACCAGCATCTGGCTCTCATCCACACCGCTGGTGGCGGTGTGGATGAGAGGTCCGACAGATTGATGATGGCTTTGCGATCCAGCTTGAGCATGCCTGCGCCACCGGCGCCGTTTAGGGTCAAATCGATGGTCTCAACGTTGTGCAAGTGGGCGGCCACGGTGAGGTTGGTCAAATTCAAAGTGAGGACGATAAAAAACCCCGACACCATGTTGCCATGGGCGGGGTTGGTCGGGGTTTGGCGGGTTTGTCAGGCGCAGAGGCCAGATCAGCCCATGTGCAAACCGCCGTTGACGGCGAAATCAGCGCCAGTGGTGTAGCCACCATCTTCGCTGGCCATCCAGGCGATGATGGAAGCGATCTCGCTGGGCTTGCCCAAGCGCTTGACGGGCACGGTGGCCACGATCTTTTCCAGCACGTCAGGACGGATGGCGTTGACCATGTCGGTGCCGATGTAGCCAGGGCTCACGGTGTTGACCGTCACGCCCTTGGTGGCCAGCTCTTGCGCCAAGGCCATCGAAAAACCGTGCATACCGGCTTTGGCGGCCGAGTAGTTGGTTTGACCGGCTTGGCCTTTCTCGCCGTTGACCGAGCTGATGTTGATGATGCGGCCCCAGCCTTTTTCGACCATGTCGGCAACCACTTGTTTGGTCACGTTGAACATGGAATCCAAGTTGGTGTTCATCACAGCTTGCCAGTCTTCGCGGGTCATCTTCAAGAACATGCGGTCCTTGGTGATGCCGGCGTTGTTGACCAAAACGTCGATGGGGCCATGCTCGGCTTTGGCCTTGGTGAAGGCTTCCACGGTGGAGTCCCAGTCGCCTACGTTGCCCACTGAAGCGTAGAAAGTGAAGCCCAGCGCTTTTTGCTCGTCCAGCCATTTGGTGAAGTCACGGGTGGGGCCACAACCGGCGATGACCTTGAAGCCTTCTTGGTGAAGGCGTTGGCAGATTGCGGTCCCGATGCCGCCCATGCCGCCTGTGACGTAAGCTACTTTTTGACTCATGATTGTCTCCTGGTGATGAGTGTGTTGAGATGGTGGAAAACCACCCAAACCCGCATGATCGGCTGCCCTTATACAACTGGACAGTGCGCCGACCCACGCAGCTTGAGCGGTGGGTTTTTTTAAACGCGCTCAATGGCCAGCGACACGCCCATGCCGCCACCAATGCACAGCGCGGCTAAGCCTTTGTTGGCTTGGGTGCGCTGCATTTCGTGCAACAAGGTCACCAGAATGCGGCAGCCGGACGCGCCGATGGGGTGACCGATGGCGATTGCACCGCCATTGACGTTGACCTTGGCCGGGTCGATGTCGAGCGCCTGGTTCACCGCACAGGCTTGCGCAGCAAAGGCTTCGTTGAGTTCGAACAGGTCCACGTCTTGGGCTTTCCAGCCGGCGCGGGCCAGCGCCTTTTGGGACGCAGGCACGGGGCCCATGCCCATGGTGGCCGGGTCGAGACCACTGGTGCCAAAAGCGGCAATGCGGGCCAGAGGCTTGAGGCCCAAGGCGGCCGCCTTCTTGGCCGTCATGACCATCACGGCGGCAGCGCCGTCGTTGATGCCCGAGGCGTTGCCTGCAGTGACGCTGCCGGCCTTGTCAAAGGCGGGGCGCAGACCGGCCAGCACTTCTTCGCTGGTTTTCTTGTTGATGAA
>JBIKHW010000249.1:0-5282 GCA_044361935.1 Limnohabitans sp.
GTCTGGAAGCTGCCATGCGTGAACTCGGACACGGGCGATGTCGCGTCCTTGTTGCGCAGCAGCGACTTGGGCGTGAAGATGACCAAGGGCTTGCGCAGGTTGCGCACCATCTGGCGACGCAGCACATGGAAGATCTGGCTGGCCGTGGTCGGCTGCACCAGTTGCATGTTGGTGTCGGCGGCCAGCTGCATGAAGCGCTCGACGCGGGCCGAGCTGTGCTCGGGGCCCTGGCCTTCGTAGCCGTGGGGCAGCATCAAGGTGATACCGTTGACACGGCCCCACTTAACTTCGCCAGAGGCAATGAACTGGTCGATCACGACCTGTGCGCCGTTGGCAAAGTCGCCGAACTGCGCTTCCCAGATCACCAAGGTGTTGGGGTCGTTGGAGGCGTAGCCGTATTCAAAGGCCAACACCGCTTCTTCGGACAGGATCGAATCGATCACAACAAACGGTGCCTGCTTGTCAGAGACGTTTTGCAAGGCCACGTAAGTGCCTGTGTCCCACTTCTCGCGCTTTTGATCATGGATCACCGCGTGGCGGTGTGTGAACGTGCCACGACCGCAGTCTTCGCCCGACAAACGCACGGGGTATCCGCTGGCCACCAAAGAGGCAAAAGCCATGTGCTCGCCCATGCCCCAGTCCACCGGGATATCGCCACGGCCCATGGCCGCGCGGTCGTCGTAGACCTTTTTGACCAGCTGGTGCGGCGTCACCGATTCAGGGATGGTCGAGATTTTTTCGGCCACGCGCTTCCACTCGGCCAAGGGTATGGCGGTGTCGCCCGCATCGGTCCACTTCTTGCCCAAGAAAGGCGACCAGTCCACGGTGAACTTGGTCTTGAAGTTGGTCAACACGGGGTCTGTCGTGTTCTTGCCGGCGTCCAGAGCGGCGCGGTAGGCTTTGACCATGTCCTCGCCCAAAGATTCACCCAGGCCTTGTGCGGCAAGTTTGTCGGCAAACAGTTTGCGTGTGCCGGGGTGGGCCGCGATTTTTTTGTACATCAGCGGCTGGGTCAAAGCAGGGGTGTCCTGCTCGTTGTGGCCCAGTTTACGGAAGCACACCACGTCCAGCACCACGTCCTTGCGGAAGGTCATGCGGTATTCAAGGGCCAACTGCGCGGCCATGACCACGGCTTCGGGATCGTCACCGTTGACGTGCAGCACCGGGGCCTCGACCATCTTGACGATATCGGTGCAAAACACGCTCGAGCGCATGTCGCGGGGGTCAGACGTCGTGAAACCGATCTGGTTGTTGATGATGATATGCACCGTGCCGCCCGTGGAGTAACCACGGGTTTGGGCCAAGGCAAAGGTTTCCTGGTTCACGCCCTGACCACCGAAAGCGGCGTCGCCGTGCACCAGCACCGGCAACACCTGCTTGCCGTGTGGGTCATCGCGGCGGTCCATGCGGGCACGCACCGAGCCTTCAACCACAGGGTTCACGATTTCCAGGTGCGAGGGGTTAAACGCCAACGATAGGTGCACAGGGCCACCCGAAGTGCTCACGTCGGAGCTGAAGCCTTGGTGGTACTTCACGTCACCCGCAGGCAGCTCTTCGGGGGCTGTGTGGTCAAACTCGGCAAACAGGTCCGCGGGCAACTTGCCCATGGTGTTGACCAGCACGTTCAAGCGGCCACGGTGGGCCATGCCGATCACGACTTCCTGCACGCCTTGGGCACCGGCCGACTGGATCAGCTCGTCCATAGCGGCGATGAAGCTCTCACCACCTTCGAGCGAGAAGCGCTTCTGGCCCACGTATTTGGTGTGCAGGTAGCGCTCCAGGCCTTCGGCAGCCGTCAGGCGGTCGAGAATCTGTTTTTTCTTCTCGGCCGTGAAATTGGGCTTGCTGCGGATGCTTTCGAGCTTTTGCTGCCACCAGCGCTTTTCAGCCTGCTCGGTGGTGTACATGTACTCGGCCCCGATCGTGCCGCAATAGGTCTCGCGCAGCGCATTGAGCAGCTCGCGCAAGGACATGTTGTTCTTGCCAAAAAAGGTGTTGCTGGTGTCGAAAACAGTTTCTTGGTCGGCATCCGAAAAACCGAAGAAAGCGGGGTCGAGGTCAGGAATGTTGGGGCGCTCGGTGCGCTTCAAAGGGTCCAGATCGGCCCAACGCTGGCCCACGTTCCGGTAGGCGGCGATCAGCTGTTGAGCAGCCGTGCGCTTGCGGCCCATCTCGACATCGGCGCTGGCCATGACAACTTTGGTGCCGCCAGATTTGGCTCGCTCGGCAAAAGCGTTGATGACAGGCAAATGGGGCACGTCTTTGGCGTTGCTGCCATCAACTGCGGGAACGTGCTGGAGGGCGTCGAAATACTCACGCCAGGAATCTGGGACGCTACCGGGATTGGCCAGGTAGTTTTCGTACATCTCTTCGACGTACGGGGCGTTGCCGCCGAACAAGTAGGTGTTGCCTTGATAGGCAGCGTAGACGGAATTAGTCTCGCTCATATTTCGCTGACCTCCGTTTCCCTCTGGGAAACATTAGTTGGTTGAGAATTACCTCCCGCGACACGGCTGAACCGGTTGGCGGATGCGACTGTGGCAAAGGAAGGGCCTTAGTACAGCGTGCATTGTGCCATGGCTTGTCCAATGTGTAACTTACAGAGAGTGGGAGAAACACAAAGAGGACAAAAAAAGACCCCGACGAAGCGGGGTCTGTGACATGACGGAAAGGATCAGCCCTTGATCTGGTCAACGATCTGCTGCAAAGCAGCGGGATCGTCCATGGTGGTCAGATCGCCAGGGTCGCGGCCCTCGGCCACGGCCTGAATGGCGCGGCGCAGCAACTTGCCGCTGCGCGTTTTAGGCAAGGCCGTGACAAAGAACACACGCGACGGACGGGCCACCGCACCCAGTTGGGAGTCCACCACTTTCATGACCTCGCCTTCCAGCTTCAAGCGTGCTGCTGCATCTGTCAGGCCCGAGGTGTCTTTGGCAATGGCAAAGGCCATGGCCACCTGCCCTTTGAGTTGGTCGGCCACACCGACCACAGCCACTTCGGCCACGTTGGGGTGGCTGGAAATGCTTTCCTCGATCTCGCGGGTGCCCAGGCGGTGACCTGCGACGTTGATGACGTCGTCGGTGCGGCCCAAGATGAAGTAGTAACCGTCTTCGTCGCGCACCGCCCAGTCGAAGGTGCTGTAAACCAGCTTGTTCGGCACGGTTTTCCAGTAGGTCTTGACGAAGCGCTCGTCGTCGCCCCAAATGGTTTGCAGGTTGCCGGGTGGCAAGGGGCCTTCAATGGTCAACACCCCCTTTTGGTTGGCACCCGTGAGTTCTTCGCCGGTCTGGTCGTCGACCAGCTTGACGTTATAGCCATAAATCGCCTTGCCGGGCGAGCCGAACTTGCTGGGCGCTTTTTCCACGCCATTGCAAATGCTCAGAATCGGCCAGCCGGTCTCGGTCTGCCAGTAGTTGTCGATGATGGCCTTGCCGTTCAGGCCTTCAGAAATCCATTTGGCGGTGGGCTCGTCGAGCGGTTCACCGGCCAGGAACAGGGCCTGCAGGCTCGACAGGTCGTACTTGGTCAGCAACGCAGGGTCCTGCTTTTTGAGCACCCGAATGGCTGTGGGGGCGCTGAACATGACCTGGACTTTGTACTTCTCAACCAGGCTCCACCAGATCCCGCCGTCGGGGCGAATCGGCAGGCCTTCGTAGAGGATGGTGGCCATGCCGCCGATCAGCGGGCCATAAATGATGTAGCTGTGGCCCACGACCCAGCCGATGTCGCTGGTGCAAAAAAAGGTGCCGCCCGGCTTACCTTCAAAGACGTTGGGGATGCTGGCGGCCAGCGCCACCGTGTAACCACCGGTGTCGCGCTGCACACCTTTGGGCTTGCCGGTGGTGCCCGAGGTGTAGAGCGTGTAGCTGGGGTGCGTGGATTCGACCCACACGCACGGCACCACCGCATCCATGTGCTTGGCCCGCTCGGTCGCGTAATCCACATCCCGCCCAGCCACGGGCGTGAAGGCGGCCAGTTGGCGGTCAATCATGATCACATGGGCTGGTTTGTGGGCCGAGAGTTTGATGGCTTCGTCCAGCAGTGGCTTGTAAGGCACCACCTTGCCCCCACGCGAACCGGCGTCGGCGCTTATGATGACTTTGGGCGAGGCGTCTTCGATGCGGGTGGCCAGCGAATGCGAGGCAAAACCGCCAAACACTACCGAATGGATGGCCCCCAGGCGCACGCAAGCGAGCATGGCGAATGCCGCCTCGGCGATCATGGGCATGTAAATGAGCACGCGGTCACCTTTGACCACACCCAGGTCTTGCAAGATGGCGGCCATGCGCTGCACCTCGGCGTGCAGATCACGGTAGGTGTAGGTTTTTTCCGTGTCTGTTTCGGTCGACACAAAGATCAATGCGGGCTGGTCGGCGCGCTCGGCCAAATGGCGGTCGACCGCGTTGTGGCACAGGTTGGTTTCGCCACCCACAAACCACTTGGCAAAAGGCGGGTTGCTGTAGTCACAGATTTGCTGCGGCTGCACTTTCCAGTCCACCAGTTTGGCCTGCTCGGCCCAAAAAGCATCACGGTCGTTGATCGACCGGGCGTGAAATTCTGCGAAATTGCCCATGGATGTCTCCTGATAATCCACCAAGTTGAAACCGAGGAAGGGGACGATGGTCACGCACCGCCCTGCACTTCTGAATTCATAATTATGGCCAAAGGACTTGCAAGAAGCTGACTCAGCCCAACGACAACACGGCCTTCAACAGAGTCGGCCAGCGCTGCCCGTTGGACCCGCTCACTTGAACAAGCTTTGCAGCAACTTGAAATCGGGGTGCTCGGCCGTGCGAATCCACTCAAACGCCACCATCTCGGCGGTCACCAACTCGGCCCCGGCCCCGGCCAGTCGGTCATAGGCTGCGTCGCGGTTGCGCTCGGTGCGTGAGCTGCAGGCATCGGTCACCACCCACACCTCGAACTCGTCTTCCAGCAAATCCAAAGCGGTTTGCATCAAACAAATGTGCGCCTCGCACCCGGCCAACACGATGGTCTTGCGGGGTTCGGCACCGGGCTGGGGTTTTTGCAAATGCCTGGGCAAGCTGCGGGCATTGCCGCGCGGGGCCTGCACCGGTTCGGGCTGCAGCCATTCGCCCAGGCCTTCTTCCACCGCGCTGAACTGCATCTTGGCCAGCACCTGGCGGCAGTGGCTGCGGATTTCCGGGGGCATCTCGCCCAGACGGGACGGGTTTTGCTCGGTGCCCCAGGTGGGCACCTCCAGCGCTTGGGCCAAAGTGCCCAGGCGTGCGGCGTTGGCCCAAACCGCATCGGCGTCAAGC
>JBIKHW010000250.1:0-5274 GCA_044361935.1 Limnohabitans sp.
GTCTGCCCCCTTTAGCCACTCGGGCACCCCTCCAGAAGCGAGTCTTAGATTATGCCATCTTTTTGTGACGCCCCGCAAGACGGCTCACAAAATTTTCACCACACGATGGTTTTTTCGCCGTATTGCGCCAAAAAAACATTGGCCTGTGCGAAGTGGCCACAACCCATAAAGGGCAGGGGGGCTCTCATGGCCGAAAGTGGCGAGGGGTGATTGGCGATCAGCACCAAATGCCTGCCTGATTGACCGATGTCTTCGATCAAGGCTTTTTTGGCTTGTGCGTGCGCGCCCCACAACATGAACACCACAGGCTTTGAACTTTGGGCCACAGTTTTGATCAACTGATCGCTCAACACCTCCCAGCCCCAGCGGGCATGGCTGGCCGCTTGTCCGGCTTCCACAGTAAAACAGGTGTTGAGCAGCAAAACCCCTTGTTTGGCCCAGCGCACCAAAGACCCATCTGCAGCGTAAGAGACACCCAGACTTTGCTGCAGTTCCTTGAAGATGTTGCGCAAACTGGGGGGCAGGCGAACACCTGGTGCCACCGAAAAGGCCAGGCCTTCTGCCTGGCCCGGCCCGTGGTACGGGTCTTGCCCCAGAATCACCACCCGCACTTGGCTCAAAGGGGTCAGGCTCAGCGCCCGAAAGGGCTCGGGCGGGTAAATGGTGTGCCCAGCTTGCAGGGCATCGGTCAATCGCCTGGACAAGGCAAGCCCCGCCTCGGAACTCAGAAAGGCGTCTACCAAGGGGCGCCATCCCGCGTCCAGGCCTTGAAGATCCATTGGCCAACTCAGTCCTGGGTGGGGCAGACCGGGCGCCTCTTCAAACTCCAGACGTTGCTGGCCCGTCATGCGGGTCATCCAGCAAAGAGTTTGGCCAGCGCCTCACCGGGCTCATTGGCACGCATGAAAGCTTCGCCGACGAGGAACGCATTGACCTTGGCCTCGCGCATGCGCCGGACATCTTCCGGGGTTTGAATCCCGCTTTCGGTGACCAGCAAGCGGTCGGCCGGTACATCGGGCAACATGTCCAAGGTGGTTTGTAGGGACACCTCGAAGGTTTTCAGGTTGCGGTTGTTGATGCCGACCAGGCGCGTTTTGAGCTTCAGGGCGCGTTCGAGTTCGGCTCTGTCGTGCACTTCCACCAGCACCGCCATGTCGAGGCTGCGGGCCACCGCCTCCATCTCGGCCATGTGGGCGTCGTCGAGGCAGGCCGCGATGAGCAAAATGGCATCGGCCCCCATGGCACGGGCTTCGTACACCTGGAAGGCATCGATCATGAAGTCCTTGCGCAGCACCGGCAGGTCGCAGCTGGCGCGGGCTTGCTTGAGGTAATCCACGCTGCCTTGAAAGAACTGCTTGTCCGTCAACACCGACAGGCATGCCGCGCCGAACTCGGCGTAACTTTGGGCGATGTCGGCCGGAATGAAGTCGGCCCGCAACACGCCTTTGGACGGACTGGCCTTCTTGATCTCAGCGATCACTGCCGCTTGGCCTGCGTCGATTTTGGCGCGCATCGCGCCTTCGAAATCCCGGGTCAGCACGCGGCTTTCAGCATCAGCACGCACCACAGCCAGTGATTTTTGCTTCATGGCAGCAGCCACTTCTTCGCGTTTGACCGCAACGATTTTGTCCAAGATGTCACTCATGATTTTCTTTCTGTGCGGGCTCGGTGGCACCGTTTTTTGAAATGGCTCAAGCCGCCTTCTGGCCAAAGGCCACAAACTGTGCCAGCTTGGCTTTGGCCGCGCCCGACTCGATGGCCACACGCGCTCGCGCCAGACCGTCGGCGATGCTGGTGGCCACATTGGCGGCGTAAAGGGCAGCGCCCGCATTGATCATGACGATGTCACGCGCCGCGCCGGGCTCATTGTCCAGCACGCCACGCAGCATGGCCATGGATTGCTCTGGGGTGTCCACTTTCAGGGCCCGGTTGCTGGCCATGGTCAGGCCAAAGTCTTCTGGGTGGATTTCGTATTCAGTGATCTGCCCGTTTTTGAGCTCACCCACCAAGGTCGCCGCGCCCAGGCTGATTTCGTCCATGCCGTCGCGTCCGTACACCACCACCGCATGTTCGGCCCCCAAGCGTTGCAGCGCACGCACCTGAATACCCACCAGGTCGGAGTGGAACACGCCCATCAAGATGTTGGGCGCGCTGGCTGGGTTGGTCAAAGGGCCGAGGATGTTGAACATCGTGCGCACACCCAGCTCCTTGCGCACCGGGGCCACGTTTTTCATGGCCGGATGGTGGTTGGGGGCGAACATGAAGCCGATGCCCACCTCTTCGATCGAACGCGCGATCTGCTCGGGTGACAGGTGGATGTTGCCGCCCAGGGCTTCGACCACGTCGGCACTGCCCGATTTGCTGCTGACGCTGCGCCCGCCATGCTTGGCGGTTTTTGCACCCGAAGCCGCGGCCACAAACATGGCGCAGGTCGAGATGTTGAAAGTGTGGGCCCCATCGCCGCCTGTGCCCACGATGTCCACCAGGTGTGTGGGGTCGGCCACATGCACTTTGGTCGAGAACTCGCGCATCACTTGGGCGGCGGCGGTGATCTCGCCAATGGTTTCCTTTTTCACGCGCAGGCCTGTGACGAGCGCTGCGGTCATAACGGGTGACAGCTCGCCATTCATGATCATGCGCATGAGGTGGAGCATCTCGTCGTGAAAAATTTCGCGGTGCTCGATGGTGCGTTGCAACGCTTCCTGCGGGGTGATGGGCATGATGGGTTTCCTCTCGGATTGTGAGATTCGTTGAAAAATTCAGTTGGATGGCGCATTGGTCATGGCGAGCTTCAGACCAAAGCCGACAAACAACAGGCCCGTCAGCCGGTCCAAGTGGCGCATGCCGCGCTGCAACCAGTTGCTTCTATGGGCCAGCCAAGAGGCAGCCACAGCCCAGCCCATGCACACCAGCCAACTGTTCAGATTGAACAAGCAGCCCAAGAGCACAAAAGACCAAGCGGGGTCGGGGGCTTGCGCCGGGATGAACTGCGGCACAAAGGCCAGAAAAAACAGCGCCACTTTCGGGTTCAAGGCGTTGGTGGCGAACGCGCCGAAGAACACGGCCAGTAAACCGCTCGTTTCTTTGGAGCTTGGTCCACAGCCTGGCTGGTCAGAATGGCCCATGACCGTCGGGACGAGCGCCCGAGACATTTCGCCATCACCACGGACTTGGCAGGTGCGCCACAACAGACGTCCACCCATCCACAACAGGTAAGCCGCACCGATCCACTTGATCAGGTTGAAGGCGTCTGCCGAGGTGGCCAACACGGCCCCCAAGCCCAAAGCGGCCGCTGCCACATGCACAAAACACCCCGCCGTGATGCCCCAGGCGGCGACCAGTCCACGCTGTACACCGCCCCTCAGGGATTGGTTGACGATGTAGAGCACATCCGGCCCGGGCGTGAGGTTGAGCAGCACACCGGCCAGCATGAACATCAGGACTTGCTGCGCGTCCAACATGGCTTCAGTAAACGCTTACTCGGTTGGAAGCCGGGTTTATCTGTGCAGACGCTTTCGCCATGAAGCGCTGGATGCAACCGATGGCATGGTCGATGCCCGCCGCATCCACCCCCAGGTGCGTCACGAAGCGCAGGCCGATCAAACCCGTGGCCAAAACGCCATGGGCCTTCAGATCGTCTAGCAGCGCCGGGCCTCGTCCATCGGCCACGTCTACAAACACAATATTGGTTTGCGCTGAGCGCACGCTCAGACCCGGTACACCTTGCAGGCCTTGGGCCAGTCGCTGCGCCAGCGCATGGTCATCGGCCAAGCGCTCGACATGGTGGTCCAGCGCGTGCACAGCCGCAGCCGCCAAAATGCCGGACTGGCGCAAGCCACCTCCCAACACCTTGCGCCAGCGCAGCGCCTTGGCGATCAATTCATGTGAACCGCACAAGGCCGAGCCCACGGGCGCGCCCAGCCCCTTGCTGAAGCAAACCGACACGCTGTCGAAATGGTCCACGATGCGCCGCACGCTGGCCGTGACTGACCCACCTTCGGCCTGCGCCACGGCCGCGTTGAACAGCCGGGCGCCGTCCAGATGCACAGCCAAGCCATGCTGCCGGCCAAGCGCTGTGGCTTGCGCCAGATAGGCCTGCGACATAGGGTGGCCGTTCCAAGTGTTTTCCAGCGCCAGCAGACGCGTGCGTGCAAAGTGGCAGTCGATGGGTTTGATGGCTGCGGCGATGTCCGTCAACGCCATTTCTCCCACGCTGTTTTGTGCCAGCGGCTGGGGCTGGATGCTGCCCAGCACGGCTGCACCGCCGCCTTCATAGCGGTAGGTGTGCGCGTTTTGCCCCACGATGTATTCGTCGCCCCGCTCGCAGTGCGCCATCAGGGCGCAAAGGTTGCTTTGTGTGCCCGAGGGCATGAACAGCGCCGCTTCTTTTCCGGTGATCTGCGCGATGCGCTCTTGCAAGGCATTGACCGTGGGGTCATCGCCAAACACGTCGTCGCCCAAGGGGGCGCGCAACATGGCTTCGCGCATGGCTGCAGTGGGTTGCGTGACGGTGTCGCTGCGCAAATCGATCATGGTCGTTCCAGAAAATTTTTGAGCATGGCGTGGCCATGCTCGGTCAGGATGGATTCAGGGTGAAACTGAACGCCTTCAATGTCCAGATCGGTGTGACGCACGCCCATGATTTCGCCGTCATCGGTCCAAGCGGTGACTTTCAAGCAAGGCGGACAAGTCGCCCGCTCAATGGCCAGGGAGTGGTAGCGGTTGACGATGAACTGCTGGGGCAAGCCAGCGAACACGCCTTCTTGTGTGGTGTTGATGACACTGGTTTTGCCGTGCATCAATTCTTGTGCCCGAACGATCTTGCCGCCAAAGGCCGCACCAATGCTTTGGTGCCCTAGGCATACACCCAAGATGGGCATCTGGCCCGCAAAGTGCTGGATGGCCGCTACCGAAATGCCCGCCTCGGCAGGCGAACAGGGCCCGGGCGAGATCACCAAGCGGTCAGGCTGGCGGGCTGCGATGCCTTCGAGCGTGATTTCATCGTTGCGAAAGACTTCGACCTCCGCGCCCAGTTCACCGAAGTACTGCACGATGTTGAAGGTGAAAGAGTCGTAGTTATCGACCATGAGGAGTTTGATTTTTTTTGACATGATCACTCCAAGCCTTCTTCCACCAATTCGCTGGCGCGCAGCAAGGCACGCGCTTTGTGTTCGGTTTCGCGCCACTCCATCTCTGGCACCGAATCGGCCACTACGCCCGCTGCCGCTTGCACATACAACGTTTGGTCCTTGATGACGGCGGTGCGGATCGCAA
>JBIKHW010000413.1:0-2942 GCA_044361935.1 Limnohabitans sp.
TGCCCATGGTCATGCAGTGGCCATGGCTGCGGTGCATGCAGCTTTCAGCATCAAAGAAATCGGCCAACTTTAGGGTGCCAGCGCGAACTTGTTCGCTCATGCTCCACACGCCTGTGCCAGAGCCGAGTTCTTGGCCGCGCCACTTGCCGTTGAGCATGGGGCCACCGCTGATGCCAATGGTGGGCAGACCGACGCTGGAGGCGCCCATCAACAAGGATGGCGTGGTTTTGTCGCAGCCCATGAGCAGCACCACGCCGTCGATGGGGTTGCCACGGATGGATTCCTCGACGTCCATGCTGGCCAAGTTGCGGTAGAGCATGGCGGTAGGGCGCAACAGTGTTTCGCCCAGCGACATCACGGGGAATTCGAGCGGGAAGCCGCCTGCCTCGTACACACCGATCTTGACCTGCTCGGCCAAGGCGCGGAAGTGCGAGTTGCAAGGGGTCAGTTCGCTGAAGGTGTTGCAGATGCCAATGACCGGGCGGCCGTCAAACTGATCGTGTGGCACGCCCTTGCCCTTGACCCAGCTTCGGTAGGCAAAGCCGTCGCGGTCTTGGCGACCAAACCATTGTTGGCTGCGCAGGTCTTCGGGTTTTTTGCGGGGTGGGCTGCCGTTGTTGTCGCTCATGGTGCGTGTCCAGGTTGGGAGTGAATCGTTGATCTTGAAAATCCTATCGTATGACGATAGAAAAACAAGCAGGCTCAGTAAAGCCAGCGACATGGGGCAAACCCTAGACGCCAAGACGACTGGGCCTAGGGTTTACCAGAGTCTGTCTCAGGCATTCAATCATCATATGATAGGCATTCGATCGCTGCTTCGACATGTCCAACAATTTCCACAAAAATTCTCTTGATTTATTGGGCCATGCCATTTTGTCTGGCCGCTATGCCGTGGGCGCGAGTTTGCCGCCCGAGCCGATTTTGTGTGAAGAGCTGGGCGTGAGCCGCACCGTGGTGCGCGAAGCCATCAAATCGCTGGTGGCCAAGGGGCTGCTGTCCACCGGTCCCAAGGTGGGCACCCGCGTGATGCCCGATGCGCACTGGAATTGGTTTGACCCCGATGTGGTGGCCTGGCAGGCCCGCTGCGGCCTGACGCCCGAGTTTTTGAAAGACCTGCAAGAGCTGCGCCGTGTGGTGGAGCCGGCGGCTGTGCGCCTGGCTGCCGAGCGGGCCACGACCGAAGACATTGCCCACATCGAAGCCGCTTATGCCGGCATGAAGCTGGCGGTGGAAGAGGGGGGCGATTACGTCACGCACGATCTGCGTTTTCACGAGGGTTTGCTGCAGGCCTCGCACAACCGCATGTTGATACAAATGAGCAAGGCGCTCAACGCCTTGCTGCGCACCAGTTTCGAAATTTCCACCCGTATACAGGACGGCACCAAGACCTCTTTGCCCTTGCACCGTGCGGTGCTCAACGCTGTGATTGCCCGCAACCCGGCCAAGGCCGAGCGGGCCGTCATGGTCTTGATCGAGGGGGCACGGCAGGACATTGAGTTGGTGCTGGCCTCGCGACGCAAATTGCCGGTGGTTTCAGGCGAAGCCACCCCCATCAAATCGAAAACCCGGCCTAAACATCCAGCCATCAAGGAAGCGGCCTGAGCGGTCAGACAAACATGCAAATCACCATCAATGCTTTTTTCAAACTGCTGGAGTTTCTGGTCGTGGCCTGTTTGGTGGCCATGGTCATCATGGTTTTTGGCAACGTGGTGTTGCGCTACGGTTTTAACTCGGGCATTTCCATCTCGGACGAAATGTCGCGTTACTGCTTCATATGGCTGACCTACATCGGGGCCATGGTGGCCATGCGAGAAAAAGGTCACTTGGGGGTGGACACGCTGGTGCGCCGCCTGTCGCTCAGCGGCAAGAAGTTGTGTTTTTTCTTGAGCGAAGTCTTGATGCTCTTGTGCAATGTGCTGTTCTTTTGGGGCACCTGGAAAATGCACGATCTGCAAGTCACCAACATCTCGGTGGTGGTCGGTATTTCCATGATCTGGATTTATGGCATCGGGTACGTCACGGCAGGTGTCATGGGGATCATGAACCTCAACCAGCTTCGCTTGCTGTTGACCGGGCAACTCAAGGAGGAAGACTTGGTGATGGTGGTCGAAACGGAGGACGCCGTGGTGCTGGATGAGTTGACGTCCAAAACGGGGTCTCCCATGCCAGCCGATTCAGAAGTGCGAGGCCGCGCATGACCATCGCTGTTTTTGTTTTCAGTTTGCTCGGGGCTATGGCTCTGGGCATGCCCATTGCTTACGCTTTGTTGGTGTGTGGTCTGAGTCTGATGGCCTACATGGCCAGCAACGGCATGATCAACGCCTTTGACAGCCAGATTCTGGCGCAGCGTTTTGTCGATGGCGCGGACAACTTCCCTTTGCTCGCAGTGCCGTTTTTCTTGTTGGCCGGTGAGTTCATGAACGCGGGTGGCTTGAGCCGCCGCATCGTGAACCTGGCCATGGCCTGGGTCGGACATTTCAGGGGTGGTCTGGGTTATGTGGCCGTCATGGCGGCGGTGATCATGGCTTCGCTGTCGGGTTCGGCCGTGGCCGACACGGCAGCACTGGCGGCCTTGCTGATCCCGATGATGAAGCGGGCTGGTTACAACGTGGGGCGTTCGGCCGGTTTGATCGCCTCGGGCGGCATCATCGCGCCGGTGATTCCACCGTCGATTGGTTTCATCATCTTTGGTGTCGCGGCCAACGTGTCCATCACCAAACTGTTTTTGGCGGGCATCGTTCCGGGCTTGCTGATGGGATTGGCCATAGGTCTGACCTGGTGGTGGGTGGCCAAGCGCGAAAACGTGCAGCCGGGCCCCC
Source organism: Limnohabitans sp. (assembly GCA_044361935.1). Taxonomy (GTDB): domain Bacteria; phylum Pseudomonadota; class Gammaproteobacteria; order Burkholderiales; family Burkholderiaceae_C; genus Limnohabitans_A. The sequence continues at coordinate 2,820 of JBIKHW010000413.1, forward strand.
GCATGAGTCTGTCCGACAAATTGAAAGCCACGCGTGAAGGCATTCTTGCACTTGGGTTGCCTGTTTTCATCATTGGCGGCATGAAGTTTGGTGTGTTCACCCCGACCGAGGCGGCGGTGGTGG
>JBIKHW010000251.1:0-5260 GCA_044361935.1 Limnohabitans sp.
CAAAAAGTCGGCCTGAGGCTGACGTTTTTCGAACACCACTGCTTTTTCTATTTGTATTTACAGGAATTCTCATGCCTGACAAGAAACCGACCCGAAACGCCCTGGAAGTGCGCAATCTGGATTTTTATTACGGCAAATTCAAAGGCCTAAAAAACGTCAACCTGGACATCGCCGAGCACCGAGTCACGGCCTTTATTGGCCCCTCGGGCTGCGGCAAGTCCACCTTGCTGCGCACGCTCAACCGCATGTACAGCCTCTACCCCGGCCAGCGTGCCGAAGGCGAGATCAAGTTTTATGGCCAAAACATCCTGGACAAAGGCCAGGACTTGAACTTGTTGCGTGCACAAATCGGTATGGTGTTCCAAAAGCCCACACCTTTTCCGATGTCCATTTACGACAACATCGCCTTTGGTGTGCGTTTGTACGAGAACCTGAGCCGCTCCGACATGGATGAGCGCGTGGAGTCGGCCCTCACCAAAGCGGCCATCTGGAATGAAGTCAAAGACAAACTGGGCCAAAGCGGTTTGTCGCTCTCGGGTGGTCAGCAGCAGCGCCTGTGCATTGCCCGCACGGTGGCGGTGAAGCCCAAGGTCATCTTGCTCGATGAGCCCACATCGGCTTTGGACCCGATCTCTACGGCCAAAGTGGAAGAATTGGTGAGTGAGTTGAAAAAGGAATACACCGTGGCCATCGTGACGCACAACATGCAGCAGGCTGCGCGTGTGTCCGACTTCACGGCTTATATGTACCTGGGCGAGTTGGTCGAATTTGGCCAGACCGAGCAGATTTTCATGAAACCCGCCAAGCAAGAAACCGAAGACTACATCACCGGCCGATTCGGCTGATCAGGAGACCTCCATGGACAAGCACATTTCAAGTCAATTTGATGCCGAACTGACCGGCGTTTCTTCCCGCGTTCTGGAGCTCGGTGGTTTGGTCGAATCACAAACCCGCCATGCGGTGTACGCGTTGGCCCAGTTCAGCTCCGAAGTGGCCGACCAAGTCGTGGCCACTGAGCGGCAGGTCAACGCCCTGGAGGTCGAAATCGATGCCGAATTGGCCTCGATCATTGCCCGGCGACAGCCCACCGCACGCGATCTGCGTTTGCTGATGGCCATCTCCAAAATCACCGGCAACTTGGAGCGTGCTGGTGATGAAGCCGAGCGGATTGCCCGCATGGTCAAGCTGATCCTGGAGCAAGGCAGTCCTCGCAATTTGCCATCGTCCGAATTGCGGGTGGCGGCCGATCTGGCCACCGGCTTGCTGCGTAAAGCGCTCGATGCCTTTGCCCGCCTGGATGTGAACACCGCGCTGGTCATCCTGAAAGAGGACGATTTGATCGACGCCGAGTTCAACGGCTTCCTGCGCAAGTTGGTCACCTACATGATGGAAGACCCTCGCACGATATCGGCCAGCCTGGACTTGCTGTTTGTGGCCAAGGCCATTGAGCGCATTGGTGACCATGCCAAGAACATCGCCGAGTTTGTGATCTATGTGGTCAAAGGTGCTGACGTGCGCCATACCGCCTTGACCGAGATTGAAAAAGCGGTCCAATGAGAACCACTCCGCGCATCCTGATTGTCGAAGACGAACCGGCGATTGCTGAGCTGATTGCGGTGAATCTGCGGCACAACGGCTTTCAGCCGGTCTGGGCCATCGATGCTGAAACAGCCCAGCGTGAGCTGGACGAGATCTTGCCCGACGTGATCTTGCTGGACTGGATGCTGCCGGGCGAGAGTGGTCTGGCCTTGGCCCGCAAGTGGCGAGCCACGGCCCGCACCAAGACCGTGCCCATTCTGATGCTGACGGCGCGAGGTGACGAGGCCGACCGTGTGGCTGGCCTGGATGCGGGTGCAGACGATTACATCGTCAAACCCTTCTCCCCACGAGAGCTGCTGGCTCGCATCCGTGCGGTGCTGCGCCGCCGGGTGCCCGAGGCTTCGGGCGGTGTGGTCAAAATGGGCGATTTGCAGCTCGATGCCGATACGCACCGGGTCAATTTGGCCGATAAACCCCTCAAAGTGGGTCCGACCGAGTTCAAGCTCTTGCATTACCTTATGCGCCACCCTGAGCGGGTGCACAGCCGTGGATCTTTGCTCGACAAGGTCTGGGGCGACCATGTCTACATCGAAGAGCGCACGGTCGATGTGCACGTCAAACGCCTGCGCGAGTCGCTGGGCGAGGCGGGCAACATGATCGAGACTGTGCGCGGCGCGGGCTACCGTTTCACCCCCACTCCCTCCGTTTGAATCCAGGTTTTGCATGTTTTTTTGGCTTCTCGAAATGCTCTTTTTGGTGGGCTTGGCGGGAACACCCGGCTGGTTTTTTGGCGGTGCCTTCGGGGCTGTGCTGGGTGCGCTCATCGCTGTGTTCATCTATGCCGCCACGCTGCTGTGGAAACTGGACCGCCTTGAGCGCTGGCTGAGTGCGCCGGTTTTGCGTCAAGATCCACCTTGGCACGGTGTTTGGCGCGAAATTTCTATTCGTGTGCAACGCATGCTGCGTCAGCAGGAAAAGCTGGCTGCTGTGCACCAAAAACAGCTGCAGGATTTTTTGCTGGCCATTCAAGCCTCGCCCAATGGCGTGATCTTGCTGGACGAGCAAGCCCGCATCGAATGGTGCAACGACACCGCTGCGGCCCACTTGGGCCTGGATGCCCAAAGGGATCGCTTGCAGCATGTGGTCCATCTGGTGCGCGACCCGGTGTTTGCACGTTATTTCGCGCAGGACGAGCACACATCGGAAGCGGTCATTGAGGGTCGCGCAAGCTCGGTGGTGAACCTGCAAAAACTGTCGGTGCAGTTGCACGCCTATGGAGAAGGGCGTTCGCTTCTGTTGACACGCGACATCACGGCCGTGGCCCAGGCCGATGCCATGCGCCGTGATTTTGTGGCCAACGTTTCGCACGAAATCCGCACACCTTTGACGGTGCTCAGCGGTTTTGTGGAAACCCTGCAGTCCATACCCTTGGGTGCAGAGGAAACTCAGCAATACTTGCACCTCATGTCGGCGCAATCGGACCGCATGCAGTCCTTGGTGGCCGATTTGTTGATGTTGTCGCAACTTGAGGGCAGCCAGTTGCCCAGCACGCAAGAAAAAGTGTCTTTGGCGGCTTTGATGCTGCAAGTGACCACCGAGGCCCAGGCGTTTTCGGATTGGATGGCCAACAAAGGCCAGGGCCCTGTGCATCAGTTGGAGTTTGCACCTGTACCCGATGTGTATGTGATGGGCACACGCTCGGAGTTGTTGAGCGCGGTGTCTAATCTGGTCAGCAACGCCATTCGTTACACGCCTTTGGGTGGTCGCATCCAGATCCATTGGTCGAGCAGCCCCGAGGGCTTGATGTTCATCGTCAAGGACTCAGGCCCCGGCATTGCGGCTGAGCACTTGCCGCGTTTGGCCGAGCGCTTTTACCGCGTGGACCGCAGCAGGTCCAGAGAAACCGGTGGCACGGGCTTGGGCCTGGCCATCACCAAACACGTCATGCAGCGCCATGGCGGAGAGCTTCGCATCGAGAGTGTTGTGGGCCAGGGCTCTACCTTCCGCTTGGTGTTCCCACTAAGCCGAGTGGTGGTGGCATCAACACCAGCGACTTGACTGACGCAGGTCGCAAATCTTGTCGTGATTTCTTCATGAAAATGACACGCTCGATTCACGTTTGAAGTGGAAAATGCTGAGCAAACTTGGAGGTTTGCCATGCGTGTCACAGTCATCGGTTCGGGTTACGTCGGTTTGGTCACAGGCGCATGCTTGTCGGACCTGGGTTTCAAGGTGGTGTGCCTGGACAAGGACGAGGAAAAAATCCGCGCCTTGCAAGAAGGTGAAGTGCCCATTTATGAGCCTGGCCTCAAAGAACTGCTCAATCGCAATCGTGCCGATGGGCGCATCCGCTTTACCACCGATGCTTGTGAGGCCGTAGAGCACGGTGACATCCTGTTCATCGCTGTGGGCACGCCCCCCGCAGAAGATGGTTCGGCCGACTTGGGGCACGTCTTGTCTGTGGCGGCCACCATTGGCCGACACTTGAAGGGTTTCAAGTTGGTGGTCAACAAATCCACCGTACCAGTGGGCACAGCCGACAAGGTGCGTGCGGCGATTTCGCATGAGTTGGTGCACCGGGGCATGTCACCGCATTTGTTTGATGTCGTGTCCAATCCGGAGTTCCTCAAAGAAGGGGCCGCCATTGACGACTTCATGCGGCCCGACCGCATTGTGGTGGGCGTGGACGAGGGGCCGCACCATGCCCGCAGTCGCCGCATGATGGGTGATTTGTATGCCAGCTTTAACCGCCACCATGCCCGCACCGTGTGGATGGATGTGCGCAGTGCCGAGTTGACCAAATACGCCGCCAACGCCATGTTGGCTGCACGCATCTCGTTCATGAATGAAATGGCCAATTTGGCCGATGTGTTGGGGGCCGATGTGGACCACATCCGCCGGGGCATCGGTGCTGACAGCCGAATTGGACACAGCTTTTTGTATGCGGGGTGTGGTTATGGTGGAAGCTGTTTCCCCAAGGACACGCAGGCCTTGGTCAACACCGCCAAGGCCCATGGGCACAGCATGGCGGTGGTCAGTGCCACAGAACTGGTGAATGAGCGTCAGAAAATGATTTTGGTGGACCGATTGACCCAGCACATGGGCCAAGACCTGACGGGCCGAAAAATCGCCGTTTGGGGCTTGGCATTCAAGCCCAATACCGATGACATGCGTGAGGCACCCAGCCGCGTGGTCATTCGTCAATTGTTGTTGCGTGGTGCACACGTCAGTGCCTTTGACCCCGTGGCCGGTACTCAGGCTTTGGAAGCCTTGCGTCTGGACATGAGCCAAGAAGCGCATCTGTTGGGGCGTTTTGAATTGGCCGCTTCAGACATGCAGGCCTTGGAGGGGGCTGATGTCTTGATGGTGTTGACCGAGTGGAAGAATTTTCACAACCCTGATTTCGAGGCGATGAAGGCGGTGATGCGCAAGCCCTTCATTTTGGATGGTCGCAACCTCTACAACCCCGAGGCCCTCTGTGAATTGGGCATGGCTTACCAAGGTGTGGGCCGTCGCAATGATTTGGCTCAGCTGATGGATTTCGGGGCACCGGTTGGTGGCGCAACCGCGTCCGAATGGATGAATGCCTAAAGGCTTTGCTTTTTTGATACTGGCCCAGTTTTTCAGTGGGCTGGCAGACAACGCCTTTTTGCTGCTGGGCATTTTTTTCTTGCACGAGCAAGGCTTCCCTGCTTGGTGGGCGCCGGTCTTGAAAATGGCT
>JBIKHW010000252.1:0-5258 GCA_044361935.1 Limnohabitans sp.
GTTGCGGTGGCCTTTGTTGCCGCCGTCCATCTTGCTGCCGCTGTTCCAGGGGGCTTCGGCTTCGTCGATGGCGTAAAAAGTGTTGTTGGGCTCGGTGCTCCAGCGCACTTCGTCAAACAAGAAAAATTCTGGCTCGGGGCCAAAGTAAGCCGTGTCGCCCAGGCCAGACTGCTTGAGGTAAGTCTCGGCGCGCTTGGCAATGGAACGCGGGTCGCGCTCGTAGGCCTTGCCATCGGTAGGCTCGATCACGTCGCAAATCAGCACCAAGGTGACCTCTTCGAAGAAGGGGTCGATGATGGCGCTGTTGGCATCCGGAATCAGCAACATGTCAGAGGCTTCAATGCCCTTCCAGCCGGCGATCGAAGAGCCGTCAAAAGCTTGACCGTCTTCGAACTTGCTTTCATCAAACTGCGACACGGGCGCAGTGATGTGCTGCCATTTGCCACGGGTATCGGTGAAACGGAAGTCAACGAACTTGACTTCGTTCTCTTTCACCATGTTCATCACGTCTGCGACGGTCTTGGCCATCAAAATCTCCTGAAGGAAAAGGGGTTAAATAGTTGACGCACAACTCTTGCAGTTTCTGTGCCAACCGGCCCAGTCCACCCAAGCTGAACAACCCCAAATTGTGCCTTGAGCCCGGTGCTTTGGGCGCATGGGGGCAGAAAAAAGCACCCAGCGACGGATCATCTCGGCAGCAGCACCCGGTTTGATATGCCTTTTTTGGTGCAATTATTGCACCATTTTGGTGATTTTTAAATCAACGCACCAATTCGGGGCCGTACTCGAGGGGGAAAGCCTGCAGGCCTTGGCGCAAAGCCGCATAGGCGGTATCGGCATCAGCGGGCTGGCCCTTGACGCCCAACTCGATGTGGCGGCCCCATTGCGGGTGGTCCACGCTGGGCAGGCTGAACACCTTCACGCCCGGATGCGCGGCTTCGATAGATTCCATCAGCGGCGTCAGAGTGGCTTCCATTGCACCGAGCACAATCACCGATTTTTCGACGTAGGCGTCTTGCCGGAAATGGGCGCTGTAGTGGGTGTCGAGCACCGACTCGATCATGGGCCAAGCCATGACCGGAAAGCCGGGCACAAAGTGCACGGCGCTGCCTCCGGAGCCACTGCAGCTGAACCCCGGAATCTTGTTGTAGGGGTTGGGAATGATGGTCGCGCCTTGGGGGAAAGTGCCCATGTTCAGGCGGTGCAGGTTGTCAGCTCGCTCGGGCTCATAGGGCAGGCCTTGCTCTTTGGCCGTGTCCTGGCTGCGCTCCTGGATCAGGCGCTTGGCTTGCGGGTGCAAGGCAAGCGGCACGCCCAAGGCCTTGGCCGCGCATTGGCGCGTGTGGTCGTCGGGCGTGGCCCCGATGCCGCCACAGCAAAAAACCACATCGTTGGACTCAAAGGCCCGCTGCAAGGTGGCGGTGATGCGCTCGGGCGAGTCCCCCACGTATTCGGACCAGCTCAGGATCAGGCCTCGCGCGTTCATGAATTCGATGACTTTGGGCATGTGCTTGTCCTGGCGCTTGCCGGACATGATTTCGTCGCCAATGATGATCAGGCCAAAAGTAGGGGTCATGAGGAAACTCGATGGATCTGGTTTAAAGGAGAAGCTCAGTTGCCGCAGGGTAGCTGCCAGGCATTAGGGCTGGTGTCATGGCTTGTGGCGCGGCACAACATCGGTGATGCCGTCGTCTGTGCCGGACTCCCCGCCTTCCAGACGGGCAGCGGCATGCGGCGAAGCTGCAAAGGGCGCTTCGGCCAAGACCTCGTCCACGGCCGCGTGCCGGGGTTCGCCTCGCAGGGCCTGCAAAGCGGCCAGGCCGAAGTGGGCAAACCACAGCGAAGAAAATGCAAACACCAGAGTGTAAATCCAGATGGCCACGGGCACCAAAATCACAAAGGCCGCCGCAAACAAGGCCCCTGAGGCCCAAACAAGGCTGGGCGCAGCGCCCATGAGGCCAGTGACCACGCCCATGGCCAAAAAGCTCATGCGGTGGCGGGCCATGAGGGTGTGGCGTTCATCGGCACTGGCAAATTCGGCCAGCACGTCAAAGCCCATGACGCGGTAAGTGAGCCAGCCCCAGATGAACGCGGGCAGCACCAGAGCCAGGGGCGGCACCAGCCACATGGGCAAAGTCAGCACCAGCGCCCCCAGTGCCAACACCAGCGAGAAAAAAGTCCACCACAAGCTCAAAAGCAAACTGCCGCCGTACTTGCGTTGCAAACCGGCAAAACGCCGCTCGGCCACCATGCGGGTGAGGGACGGGGTCATCATGAACGACACCGCCAACAAGGACGCCACGACCACCAAGGGCGTGAACGCAAAAATCACGAGCAAGGGGGCCACCACGGTTTTGAGGTTGCCCAAGCCCACGCCCTCGAACCAGCGCCAGACCACATCGAGCCAGGCGGATGCGTCCAACCAGCCCCGCACAAAGGTGACTGCCAGGTCCCAATAAAAGTAACCAAGCAACCAGGACAAGCCCACGATCAAAGCCAAGGGCAAAATTGACAGCCCGATCACACGGGGATAGAAACAATAAAGCCCTGCACGCCAAAAGGAATCAATCAACAGTTTCATGGGCGAAAGCTTAACAGTTGAAGCAGCACTGGCCTGTCGGCGCGCGTAGCAAAAAACCTCTAAATCAGCCCAAGAATAAGCCCACTGGGGCCCAAACCTGCCACACCGCACCCACCCGGCCAAAGCCGCTGTCAAAAGGATGATCCGTGCACCAACCCAAACTTGAAAAAATCCTTATCGATTCCGTCCAACTGGAAGCCGTGCACCTGCCCGGGCCTGCTGAGGCAGGGCAAGCTTCGCTGGTTTTTTTGCATGAAGGTCTGGGCAGTGTGCGCATGTGGCGGGACTGGCCTGGCCGTTTGTGCGCGCAAATCGGTTGCTCCGGCTGGGTCTATTCGCGGCAGGGCTACGGGGAATCCGACCCCGTGGTGGACGTGCGTGGACCGTCCGTGCGAATTGGCGATCAAAGACGGGGGCGTTTGCTGCCAGACTACATGCACCGGGAAGCACTGGATGTTTTGCCCAAAGTGCTAAAGGCACTCAGCATCGAGCGGCCAGTTTTGCTGGGCCATTCAGACGGGGGCACTATCGCTTTGCTGCACGCCGCGCACCATGACGTGCGTGGCTGCATCGTGATGGCGCCGCACGTCACGGTAGAGGATGTGTCAGTGCAAGCCATTGCGCAGACCCGCGAAGCTTTTCTGAACGGACGTTTGCGCGAGCGACTGGCCGCTTACCACGCCGATGTGGACGGTGCTTTTTGGCAATGGAACGATGTCTGGCTGAGCGAGGCGTTTCGCAGTTTTGACATCCGCGGCGACTTGACCGCCATCCGGGCTCCGCTGCTAGCCATCCAGGGCATGGACGATCCTTACGGCACCCTGGCCCAAATCGAGGACATCGCCCAAGCCGTGCCACATACCCGTTTGCTCACCCTGCCTGCCTGCGGCCATTCACCCCACCGCGACCAACCGCAAGCCGTGGAAGATGCAGTTAAAGACTTCATGGCCAGCCTGGCGATTCGTCGGACCTGAAGGCACCGACCTACAAAGATCGACATGTCATCACATCGCGGCAGCGAAAGATGCCCCCGGTAGGTCGGGCCTTTACGGTCCGACAGCCATCCCTTTGCGGAGCGACACTTCAAGGCTTGAGCGCCCCCAAATCCGAGGGCGTCAAAAAGCGCCATTGACCGGGGGCCAGATCGTCCAAGACCAAGCCACCGATTTGTGAGCGGTGCAAGGCCTCGACCCGGTTGCCCACGGCCGCGACCATGCGCTTGACCTGGTGGTATTTGCCCTCGGTCAGGGTGAGCTTCAGGTGCAACTCGCTCACGGCCTCGCAGGCCGCGGCCTTGACAGGCTTGGGATCGTCGTCCAGCACCACACCGGCCAGCAGTTTGTCCACCATATCGGGCGTGATCGGGTGCTTGGTGGTCACCTCGTAGATCTTGGGCACATGGTGCTTAGGCGAGCTCATTTTGTGGATGAACTGGCCGTCGTCGGTGAGCAGCAGCAAACCGGTGGTGTCCTGGTCGAGGCGACCCACAGCTTGAACGCCCTGCACCGCCGCTTTTTGCGGGCGTTGGCGCAAAGGCGCGGGCAGCAAGGTGTAGATGCTCGGCCAAGTCGAAGGTTTTTGCGAACACTCGGTGCCTGAGGGCTTGTGCAGCAGCACGTAAGCTTTGTCCAAGTAGGGCCAAACGGTGCCTTGCACCGTGAACTGAAGGTCATCCAGGTCGAAAAATTCGCCCGCGTCGGTGACGGTTTGGCCTTGCACTTGGACGTGGCCTTGCTGGACCAGGCCTGCACACACGCGGCGGGTTCCAAAGCCCTGGCTGAACAAAATGTCTTCCAGGCGCATGGGTTTGAGGGGTTTGGCTTTCATGGGGCATGATTGTCGCCTTGAAACAGACCCTTGTCGCTTGCAGGAGACCCGGCCCATGAGTGCTGCCCTTGAAACGCTCGACCGCATGAACACTGCCCTGGCCCGCAGCCAAAACGGCGAATTGCCGCAAAGCGAGATGATTCGCCTGTGGCGCACAGAATCGGCCTCTTTGGCACTGCCCGCACGCTTTGACGAGGTGCTGCACCCCTTGCTGGACCGCATCGAGGCCAGCGTTTTGTTCAGCGAAGAAAGCTGCTCCTTCAGCCAAAAAGATTTGCTCGCCAGCCTGCAAATGTGGGCCGACAAGGCGAGGCTGCGGCTGTCCAGCCAGAGCGGCGCACAGACTTAAATCGCGTGGGCAAGTTCAGGCGATGAAGCCGTTTGCTGCGCCAGCCAGCGCTCGATGTGGGCCGCGTCGTGCACCAGGCGCAACTCGTCAAAAGCCTGCTGCGCCTCGGGGTAGACCCGGCGCATGTAGTTGAGCCACTGCTTAAGCCGCCCCGCCCTGTGCCGCGGGGCCACGCGGGCACTCACACCCAGCCAGAACACCTGCATCAAAGCCACCAAGCGGGACCAGGCCACGCCCTCACCCGGTGCGCGTGTTTGCCCTGTGGCCAACTGGTGCGCAATGGCCAGCGCCAGCCCCGGGTCGGTGACCATGCCGCGCCCAATCATCAGGCGGTCGCAACCCGTCACCTCGCGGCAACGCAGGGCATCACCCACCGTCCAGATTTCGCCATTGGCCACGATGGGCAAACGCACATGCTGGCGCAAGTCGGCAATGCGGTCCCAATAAGCGGGTGGGCGGTAACCATGCGCCTTGGTGCGGGCGTGCACCACCAGCTCGCTG
>JBIKHW010000253.1:0-5245 GCA_044361935.1 Limnohabitans sp.
GCCGTTTTGCGCTCGGTGCGGGCCAGGGCATATTCCTCTCGGGTTTTGGGGTGCAAAAACACAGGAAAGTCTTTGCCCACAGGGACAAAGCCTTGTGCGGTCATGGCTTCGGGCGTGCTGCCCACCACCACCCAGTCGCGGTCGTTGACGGGCAAGCCCATCAAGGCATCGCGCACCGCACCACCGACGACAAAAACCTGCATGGCAGCCGTTTCGCTCAGCGAGCCACCCGGAAGGGCTCTTCGAAGTCGATGAAGTCCTTTTCAGCCAAAGCGTCGTCGATCCAAGCCTTCACGCCGGGCAGGGCGCACACGCGCTCCATGTAGGCGGCCACATCGTCTGGCACGGGCAGGCCGTAGGTCTTCAGGCGCATGACCACCGGGGCAAAGTAGGCATCTGCCACGGTGAAATGGCCAAACAGCATGGGGCCGCCGTGTTCTTGCAGCAGACCACGCCAGAGGCTGCAAATGCGGTTCAGGTCGGCACGCACGGCGGGTTTGTCGCGCAGTGCGAGCGCACCAATCTCTGGCAGGTGGGCCTCGATGTTCATTGGGCAGGCGCTGCGCAGACCCGTAAAGCCGCTGTGCATTTCGGCGCAGACGCTTCGGGCGCGAGCCCGGGCGGCGCGGTCTTGCGGCCAGAGCTGTTTGCCCGGGAACTGCTCGGCCACGTATTCGGCAATGGCCAAGGTGTCCCACACCGCCAGACCGTCGTGCACCAGCACGGGCACCTTGCCCACCGGGTTGACGTCTTTGAGTGCTGCCTTGAACTGCGAGTCGGGCGCGAAGCTGTCAAAGCGGACAAAGACCTCTTCAAAGTCAATGCCCGTCTGGCGCAGCAGCACCCAAGGGCGCATGGACCAGGACGAATAATTTTTGTTGGCGATGTAGAGCTGGATCATTGTTTTTCCCGTATTTGAGACCCTGCATGTTAACGGGCAAGGTCAGGAAACACGACCAGATACCGGCAAAGTGTTGGCAACATGCAAGGGAAGGGCAAGGCAGGACAAGGTGGGGAAAGGGGTTCTAAGGGTCGATCACCCAAGGTGTGTGAGGGGATGCGGCGGGTGACGATTCACGGTACCCCGTCATGAGGAACCCGCCGCATCCCCTCACACACCCTCAACTGAGACCACCAACGCTCAAACCACCCAAGAATCCCAGCCCATGCAAGGCCAGAATTCAGCGCCCAGCACCCGCACGCCAGCGGTTCAACTTGCTGCGAGGGCCGCGGTGGCCCAAATAGGTTGGTGCGACGCCCGCTGCCGAAGCTGCGGCGATGCCCAAAGCCTGAAGACCGGGATATTGGCCCGTGGCGATGTTGTCCACTTTCATCGACGCCAGGTTGTCCCGGCTCATCAATGGCTCACCTGGGGCCAACTCCATGGCCGCAGCTTGCAGCCAGCCCACCCACATCGGCAAACCGATGACCGGACGGCCCCTGCCCTGGTTCACACCCGCCCACTGACCAGCCAGTTTGACCAGTTCACCCAGCGTCAACACATCCGGGCCACACAGCTCGTAAGTCTGGCCGATGGTGTCCGGCTTTTGCAGGCAGACCGCCACAGCTCGGGCCACATCGGCCACCCAGACGGGCGCAAAGCGCGTGCCACTGCCCGCCAAGGGCATGAAAGGCGCCACGGCTTGCAGGTCGGCAAACAAGTTGAGGAATTTGTCTTCCGCGCCAAAGATCACGCTGGGGCGAAATACCGTCAGCTGCAGCCCCGCGTTGTGCAGAACCGTCTCGCCCCGCGCCTTGCTGCGCTGGTACATCGAGGGGCCTTGTGGGTCAGCACCCAAAGCGCTGATGTGCACCAAGCGCCGCACACCGGCTTTTTTCATGGCGCTGGCGATTTTGCCGGGCAAATCCACGTGCACGCTTTCAAAGCGCTCTTCACTGCCGTGCAGAACCGCCACCAGATTGACCACCGCGTCATGGCCGGGCATCAAGCGGGCCAAATCGGCTTCTTGGTGAACATTGGCCTCGATCACCGTCAGCCCGGGCAGACTTTGCACGCTGGCCGCATTCACAGCGCGGCGGGTGGGCACGGTGATGTGCCAACCCAGGCGGGCAAGTTGTTCACAGACATGGCGGCCAACAAAGCCGCTGCCACCCAAGACCAGAACACGCGCAGCGCTCATGCCGTGCTCAGACCCGTGACGGCCTGGTGCATCGCGTCCATGGCCTGGTCCACGATTTGGGTACGCCAGGCGTCGGTGTCGGTGTAGAAGGCGTCCATCAGGTCCTGCTTGATTTTTTGGCGCAGGGGTTCGGGCGCTTCGGGGTGCAGGTGCAGCCAATGGTCACCGCGCAGGGCGTTCATGACTTGCAGCTGAGGCTGGGTGCCGTATTCCATGGCAATGCCGGTGTATTCCGCTTGCGGGCACTCTTGATACGCCGCCATCCACATCAAACCGGTGAGGAAGGCCGAGGTGGATGAACCGTCGTAAATGGAGGTGATGCCTTGACCCCACCAGGCTTTGGCGCGGGCATAGGCTGCGGCATCGTCGGCGCAGGCAAAAATGCGCTCTCCCAGCCCATTGGGGCCCAGCCCGGTGTGCAGGTCAATCCACGCCAACTTTTGGCATTTCTGGCCGTATTTTTGCAGCACTTGGCGCACCGTCAGGTTGCTCCAAGTGGGTGCTTTGCCGCCGAAGAAAAGGCCATCTGGAAAGTCGTGCTGGCCCTTGGAGACGGCCGCTTGCAGCGCGTCCATGCCACGCTCAGCGATGTACTTCTGAACAGCGGTCAAATTGGCGTTGTCGGGTGGCCAGACCTCTGGCAACAAGAGCGGCTGCACTTCTTTGTAGGGCGCGTTCTCGGGCAGGGGCTTTGTGAAATCCTGAAAGTTGCGGTTGATGTCCACGTTTTCGTGCGTCACGCGGCGCACATGCGAAAAGCCGTGCGGGTTGAGCGCGTGGATGTAAAGCACTGCGACACCACGGGCCTTGGCGGCATCGCGCCAGGCGGTGTTTTGCAGGGCGTGGATTTGCACGCCCGAGCCGCAATAGCCCTCCACGCCGTGGCAGGCGCTGCTGATAATCAGCAGCTGCTTCGCGTCGGGTGCGCCGTCCAGCACCACGTCCATGGCCAGATCTTCGCCGTCCCGGCCCTTCAAGGGGTGGATGTTGGAGTCAACGCTCAAGCCTGCGGCTTGGGCGGCGTTCAGGAACTTCTGGCGGGCTTCAGCATAGCTTTTGGAAAAGCCGGTTTGGATGTCGGTCATGCGCTTGTCCTGTCAGGCGGTTTGTGTGGGGTTGGCCAGCCACTTTGTGGCCAATTCAACCCAGTAGGTGCCGCCCAAGGGGATCAGGTCGTCATTGAAGTCGTAGCTCGGGTTGTGCAGCGTGCAAGGGCCGCCACCGTGGCCCATTTCGCGGTGTGCGCCGTCGCCGTTGCTGATGAAGACATAAGCGCCGGGCTTGGCCTGCAGCATGTACGAGAAGTCTTCTGCGCCCATGGTGGGTTCTTGTGGCATCACCTGCTCGGCCCCCACGATACCACCCATGACTTGGCGGGCAAATTCGGCTTCGGCCGGGCTGTTGATGGTGGGTGGGTAGTTGCGGTGGAACTCGAATTCGCACTGCGCGTCAAAGGCCGCAGAGATCGACTCGGCCACTTGTTGCATGCGCTTTTCGATCAGGTCCAGCACCTCGATGCTGAAGGTGCGCACCGTGCCCTGCAATTCGCACGAGTCGGGCACCACGTTGGTGGCTTCGCCCGCGTGGATCATGGTGACCGAGATCACGCCTGCGTCGACAGGCTTCTTGTTGCGGGTGATGATGGTCTGGAAGCCTTGCACCATCTGGCAGGCGATCGGCACCGGGTCGATGCCGTTGTGGGGCAGCGCGGCGTGGCTGCCTTTGCCACGAACAGTGATCTTGAACTCGTTGCTCGACGCCATCACGGGGCCAGCACTCACGGCAAAGGTGCCCACCGGGGCACCTGGCCAGTTGTGCATGCCAAATACGGCCTGCATGGGGAACTTGTCAAACAAACCGTCCTTGATCATCTCGCGGGCGCCGCCGCCGCCTTCTTCGGCAGGCTGGAAGATCAAATACACAGTGCCGTCAAAGTCGCGGTGTTTGGAGAAATGCTTGGCCGCTGCCAGCAGCATGGCGGTGTGGCCGTCGTGGCCGCAGGCGTGCATCTTGCCTTGGTGTTTGCTGGCGTGGGCAAAGGTGTTGAACTCTTGCATGGGCAGCGCGTCGATGTCGGCGCGCAGACCAATGCCGCGCCCACAAGCGCCGCCGTCGCGACCGTGCACGATGCCCACAACGCCTGTGGTGCCCATGCCGCGGTGGATGGGGATGCCCCAGTCAGTCAGCTGCTGGGCGACCACGTCGGCCGTGCGCACCTCCTGAAAGCACAACTCAGGGTGAGCGTGGATGTCTTTGCGAATGGCCGCAATGCTGGCCGCGTCGGTGAGGATGGAGTCGATGATTTTCATGGGTACAGTCTAGCCACACTTGGGTGGGCTTGCCAACACCCTTGTGCACATGGGGGACAAGTGGGCCAAACGCCGTGGGCCGGGTTTGGGCCACAATGGATCTGTACCCTCGTCTCCAGTCAAATTGATTATTTGCCCAGCCCCATGACCGACACCCTTTTGGCCCCCCGGACCGTGCGCGGCGCGTGCCCACACGACTGCCCCGACACCTGCGCTCTGCTGACCACCGTTGAGAACGGCCGTGCCACCAAAGTCCAGGGCAACCCGGCGCACGCGCCGACCGACGGCGTCTTGTGCACCAAGGTCTCGCGCTATGCCGAGCGCACCTACCACCCCGACCGCTTGCTGCAACCCCTGCGCCGGGTGGGCCCCAAGGGTTCGGGCCAGTTTGAACCTGTGGGCTGGGACGAGGCCCTGGACGCCATTGCCGCCCGGCTCAAAACCATTGCGGCACGCGACCCGCAGGCCATCCTGCCTTACAGCTACGCGGGCACCATGGGCCTGGTGCAAAGCGAGTCGATTGCGGCGCGGTTTTTCCACCAACTGGGCGCATCGCTCTTGGACCGCACGATTTGCGCCTCGGCCGGGGCCGAAGCCCTGACACAGACCTTGGGCAACAAGGTGGGCATGAAGAACGAGTTTTTTGCCGAATCCAAGCTCATCGTCATCTGGGGCAGCAACTCGATTGGCAGCAACCTGCACTTTTGGCGCATTGCCCAAGTGGCCAAGCGCCAGGGGGCCAAGCTGGTGTGCATCGACCCCCGGCGCAGCGAAACGGCCGAAAAATGCCACGAA
>JBIKHW010000031.1:0-16831 GCA_044361935.1 Limnohabitans sp.
GTTTGTTCCCAGTGCGGCGCAGATCCAGCTGTTCGGGGTTGTCGTAAACGGCAGGGTCGCGGTTGGCTGCGCCAATGCACAACGTGACCAATGCGCCCGCAGGCAAATCGACACCGTTGACTTGGGTGGCTTGAACCGCGCGGCGGTTGCTCAGTTGGTTGGACGATTCAAAGCGCAAAAACTCGTCCACGGCCAGGCCTATGATTTGTTCCCGTTCTTCGTCGTTGGCCGCTTTTTTCAGGTCGGCTTTGAGTTGTTCTCGCTGCTCGGGCCATTCCTGCAGGCTGATGAGCGCGTTGCCAATCAGGTTGGTGGTGGTTTCGTGCCCGGCGTTGAGGAGGAACACGCAGTTTTGCAGCAGCTCGACTTCGCTGAGAGCTTCTCCATTTTCCTCGCCCTGGATTAGCCGGGTCAGCACATCGTGCTCCGGGTCACCGGGGTGCTGGCGGCGATCCGCCACCAATTTGCGCAGGTAGGCCAGAAATTCGCTCACACTGCGGTGGCCCAGCGCTTCCTGCTCAGGGCTCAGTGCGGGCTCGAGCGCACCCAAAATGGCGAGCGACCAGCCGCGCAGCGGTTCGCGCTCGGCATGCGGCACGCCCAGCAGATTGCCGATGATCTCGACCGGAATGGCCGAGGCAAAGTCCTCGATCAAGTCGCCACCGCCTTGCGCCTCGATCTTGTCCAGCAGGCTGTCCACCAGCAGCACCAGGCCCGGCTCCATGGCTTCAATGGCGCGGCGGGTCAATGCGCCCATGATCAGGCGGCGCACCCGGGTGTGCAGCGGCGGGTCGTTGAAGACCAGGCTGCTGGTGTGGTGCTCGAACAGCGGGGAGACACCGCTTGCTGTGGCGTAGGGCGGCTGGTTGAACGGGACGTGGTTGTATTTAGGGCCGAATTCGACCTGTTTGTCAGAGCTGAAGACCTTGGCGTCGCGGTACACCGCCACCAGATCGGCATGGCGCGTGAGGAAATACGAGCCATCGGGCATGCGTTTGAAAGGCTCGGCCTCGCGCAGTGCGGCGTAGACCGGGTAAGGATTGTCCAGAAAATCGCGTGGCAAGGCCCGCAGGTCCAGCGAGCGGGCGATGGTCTGGGCTCTCTCAGCCGAGAAGGGCGGGGTGATGTGGGCGGTCAGTGTGTTCATGTTGTAGGAGCGCACCCCTGTGCGCGAATGGACTTCATGCGCAAGGCTTCAAAAAATCCTTGAGCGCCTGCAGCACACCATCGGGCGCCTCGGTCATGAGTGAATGGCCTGCGGCCAACTTGACCACCTTGGACTGTTGGCACAGATCGATCAGGCTTTGCGCCGCTTTCGGTGGCGTCATCTGGTCGGCATTGCCCAGCACAAACAGGGTGGGGCAGGCCACTTGCGGCATGGCCGCTTCTGCGCCTCGGTAGTCGTCGCAGGCCTTGAATCCGGTGTGGAACACATTCACTTGTGTGTTGCTGGCCAACACCCGGCGCATCAGCGCTTTGCTGCCACCATAGAGCCAAGTGCCGGGGCCCAAGGCAGACGGGGGTGGGGCGAGTGTGGAGTGTGAGAAGCTGTTGACCATGTCGATGGCTTTGAAGGGCGCACTGACCGACAAATCGAGCAAGGCGGGCGACACGCGCATGGGGTAGGCCGTGCCCACCATCACCAGGTGGCTCACGCGGGCTGGGTGCGCCACTGCATCGCGGGCAGTGGCTTCAAGGGCAATGAGCGAGCCAAAGCTGTGGCCGATCAGTGCGGCTTTTTCAATCTTCAGTGCATCGAGCAGCGCGATGACGGTGTCGGCCGCTTCTTCAACGCTTTGGGGTGGGTTGCCTTCGCTTTTGCAGTGCCCGGGCAGGTCAATGGCCAGCACGTTCCATCCGTGGTGGGCCATGTAGCGGGTTTGCAAAATCCAGACGCTGTGGTCGTTGAGCACGCCGTGGATGAACACGGCGGTGGGCTGCGCGGGGTTGAAGGGCTTGCCGCCGGTGTAGGCGTAAACGGTGTGGGTGGGCAAAGAGATGATCATGACTTGATGCTCAGGTAATGAACTTTTCCGTCTAAGGACGGACAAACGCTCGACATGTCACCCCGGACTTGATCCGGGGTCCATGGTTTCCCGCATGCGCGAGAACGAAGTTGGTGAGAGAAAGGCATGGGCAGCTTGCTCAATTTTCAGGCGGCTTTTTCTGCGGCCTTGAGTGCTTTCTTCAAGTCATCGATCAAGTCTGCCGGGTCTTCCAGGCCAATCGACAAACGGATCGTGCCGGGGCCGATACCGCCTGCAGCGAGGGCTTCGTCCGTCATGCGGAAATGCGTGGTGCTGGCCGGGTGGATCACCAGGCTGCGGCAGTCGCCCACATTGGCCAAGTGGCTGAAGACCTTGAGGGTTTCGATGAACTTTTGGCCTTGGGTGCGAGAGCCTTTGATGTCGAAGCTGAACACCGAGCCTGCGCCGCGAGGCAAAAGCTTTTGCGACAGGGCGTGCGAGGGGTGGCTCTCCAGAATCGGGTGTCCTACGCGGCTGACCAGCGGGTGCGCGGCCAAAAACTCGACCACTTTGGCGGTGTTCTCCATGTGGCGGGCCATGCGCAGGGGCAGTGTTTCGATGCCTTGCAAAATCAGCCAGGCGGTGTGCGGGCTCATGCAAGCGCCAAAGTCGCGCAGGCCCTCGCGCCGCGCCCGCAGCAAGAATGCGCCCACGGTGCTTTCTTCGCTGAAGACCATGTTGTGAAAGCCTTCATAAGCGTGGCTCAATTCAGCAAATTTGCCTGATTTGTCCCAGTCAAAACTGCCGCCATCGACCACCACGCCGCCCACCACTGTGCCGTGGCCCGACAAAAACTTGGTGGCCGAGTGGTAAACGAGGTCTGCCCCGTGGTCAAAGGGCTTGATGAGCCAGGGCGAGGTGAGGGTAGAGTCGACCAGCAGCGGCACACCCGCTTCGTGTGCGATGGCGCTCACGGCTTCGATGTCCAGCACATCCATGCCGGGGTTGCCCACGGTTTCGCCAAAAAAGAGTTTGGTGTCGGGCTGCACGGCGGCACGCCAGGCGTCCAGGTCGCCCGGTTTGACAAAGGTGGTGCGGATGCCGAAGCGGCTCAGGGTGTAGTGCAGCAGGTTGTGTGAGCCGCCGTACAAAGCGCTGGAGGCCACGATGTGCGAGCCCGCGCCCATGAGGGTGGCGATGGCCAAATGCAGTGCGGCTTGGCCGCTGGATGTGGTGATCGCACCGATGCCGCCTTCGAGGGCCGAAATGCGTTGCTCCAGCACCGCGTTGGTGGGGTTGCTGATGCGGCTGTAGACATGGCCGGGACGCTCGAGGTTGAACAGCGCAGCCGCTTGGTCAGAGGACTCAAAAACGAAAGACGTGGTCAGGTGGATGGGCACAGCCCGAGCGCCTGTGCTGGGGTCGGGGGCGGCCCCAGCGTGCAGGGCCAAAGTGTCAAAACCGGGATCGCTGTAACCAGCCATGGGTGTCTCCGAAAAAAGATAAGGCCAGCGTGTGCGAAACGCTGTGCATGGCGAACATTGTGGGCTATATTAAATCTTCGTCAGTCACACACAAGCCAGAGGAGAGACACCATGAAAGTCAGTGATATTTTGCGGGTCAAGGGCAGCACTTTGTTCACGGTCAATCCCGATGAACTCTTGTCCTCTGCCTTGAACGCCATGGCTGAAAAAGACATCGGCTCTTTGGTGGTCATGTTCCGTGGCCAGCTCGCTGGCATGCTGACGTTTCGCGAGGTGATCCAGCAAGTGGTCAAAAACGGCGGCCAGGTGGGCCAGACCACGGTGCAGGAAGCCATGGATGCCCAGCCCATGACCTGCACCAGCGACACCGATCTCGACGAGGTGCGCCGCATCATGCTCGAGCGCCACGCCCGCTACATGCCCATCATGGATGGGACCACCTTGATGGGCGTGATCAGTTTTTACGATGTGGCCAAAGCCGTGGTGGACAGTCAGGACTTCGAGAACAAGATGCTCAAGGCCTACATCCGCGACTGGCCTGAGCAAGAAGGCGCTACGGCAAAAAACTGATGCAGCACCTAATCTATTAAAGGGAGTGAAAAGCAGAGGATCTTGTTCGGCTTTTTGTGGCTTCCGACCCTTTTACCTGCTGTCGTGAAGATCGCAGGTTTTTTTATCTCCTTGCGCATTCTCGTGCAATAATATTTGAGTACTAAATTAATAAAAACATGGAAAATGTTTTTAACTCAAATGGAAAATCACAGATTTTGGCGCGCCAGTTGTGTATTTGCGGCGCTCGTGGCGGGCTTGCCTTGGGTTTCATTCGCCACGGAGTTGCGCTTGGCCGATGCCCTCAACCTGTCGGCGACCCATCATCCGAGTGTCAAAGCCAAACAGGCGGAGGTGCAGTCTGCACAAGCTGATTTGGAAACGGCCAAGTGGTCGCGCTTTCCCACTTTGAGCACCGAAGCCACGGCCTCTGGTGGACGACCTCAAGCTGCCTTGCTGATACAGCAGCCGCTTTGGGCTGGTGGCAAAATTGAAGCGCAAAACCGTTTGGCTCAAGCCCAACTGACGCTGGCCGAAGCGGGCCTTCATGAAACCCGCTCCAGCCTGATGCAACAAGCAGGTCAGCAGTTTTTCGAAGTGCTGCGCTGGAACCAGCGCCTGAACGTGGCCCGCAAAACCGAGGACGAGCACCGCAAACTGCTGGAGCTCATCAAGCGCCGCGTGGTGGCCGAGATCAGCCCCTTGACCGATCAGGTGCTGGCCTCTGCGCGCTTTCAGCAGGCCGTGTCAGAGCGCATCCAATTTGGCCGCTCCTTGCAGACGGCGCAGCTGGCATTGCAGCAGTTGGTGGGCGAGCCCCACACGGGTCTGCAAGCACCCAAGCTCTTGGCCCTGCCCCTGCAGGATGAAGGCATGGTCATCGAGGCGAGCAAAAACCACTCAGCCGAATTGCGGCGCTGGCGCACCCAACAAGATGTGGCTCAAGCGCAAATCGACATGGCCCAAGCGGGTTTGTTTCCGACCTTGGCCTTGGCCCATCGTCACAACTTGGGTGGATCTGACAATGCCACCATGCCCAATCGCACTTATTTGTCGATGCAGTTCACGCCCGGCCCGGGGTTGTCGGCCAGTAGTGCGGCTGCAGCCGCACGATCGCGTTTGGAAAACAGCCAGCAAAACACCGTGGTGTTTGAACGTCAGTTGGAGCAGCAGGTGCGCACGGCCCTGGCCGATCTGGATGCGCTGTCACAACAGGTCGAGCCTGCCCGTTTGCTGGTCACGGCCACAGAAGATGTGGTGGAGTCTTATTTGCGGCAATACCAGATTGGCAAGAAAAATTGGCTCGACGTCCTCAACGCCTTGCGTGAAAGTGCGCAAGCCACCTACAGCTCGGTCGATGTGGCCATGAACACCCAGTCATTGCAGTTGCGCTTGATGCTGCTGACCGGCCCCCTGAATGCACAAGCACTGAGCCAGATCCATGACTGATCACGACATCTCACCCAGTCTCATGCTGGACCGTAACTTGGCGGTGGTTTTGTCGCGCCTGGCAGGCCTTTTGGGTCAGGCTGTTCCGGCCCATCGGTTTGGCATGATGTCGCGCACAACCGATGGGATGATGGTGGACAACCTGAACCGCGAAGAGCGTCTCAAGGCTTGGTGGCTGGGTCGCTTTCCCACGGCGCACATCAATGCGGTGGATCGGAAGAACCTCAAGCCCTCCGATTTTCCTCTGATTTGGGTGGGTTCGGAGGGTGAGCAGGTACTGCTGGTTCGTGGCGGCTCTGGGCGGCATCGCCTGACTTGCCAAGATGCAAATGGACACCCCTGCGTATTGTCAACGGCAGATGCTCGGCAAGGACAGTTGCTTAAGCTGACCGTCATGCCCTCCCTACCGGGTGAATCGGGGCACCGTGCCATGAGCGCAACCGACTGGTTTGCGACCTCTATTCGTCGGTATCGCTCTGTTTTTTTGGAAGCGGTTATCGCTACTTTTGTGCTCAGCATTGTGGGTTTGGTTGCGGCTTTGTATTCCATGCAGGTTTATGACCGCGTGATTCCCACTAAAGGTTATTCAACGTTGTGGGTGTTGACCATCGGGGTGGTCATCGCAATATTGATTGAGCTGGTCCTCAAGCAAGTTCGTGCGTACATGGTGGACCGCGCATGCAAAGTCATTGATCAGGAGTTGTCTGCGGTCTTTTTTGGCAAGGCCTTGGACATCCGTATGGACGCTCGTCCCAGCACGGTGGGCACCTTTGCCTCACAAATCCGGCATTTCGAATCGGTGCGCAATTTCCTGACCTCGTCGAGCCTTTTCATCATGGCCGACTTGCCTTTTGCCATCGTCTTTGTGGGGGTGATTGCCATCATTGCAGGCCCTGTGGCTCTGGTGCCCATGGTGGCTGTGCCCTTGGCGGTGCTGGCGGGCATGGCGTTTCGCGGGCAGATTGAAAAATACACTGGACAACACATGAATGAGTCCAACGAGAAGAACGGTTTGCTGATCGAGGCGATTGATGGCATTGAGTCGGTCAAGGCGGCCAATGCCGAGTGGAAAATGCTTGACCGTTGGCGCATCATGAACATGACTATTGCCGACAGTGAACTCAAGATGCGCATGTTCTCCAGCTTGTCAAGTAACTTAACGCAAACAATTCAGCAACTCAGTTACGCTGGCATGATCGCTGGGGGTGCCTACGCCATCAATGCCGGACAACTCACCATGGGGGGGCTGATTGCCTGCTCCATCATCTCAGGGCGCGCTTTGACACCTGTGGCGCAATTGCCAGGACTGATCGTGCAATGGCAGCATGCCAAGATCGCACTTCAGGCGCTCAACGGCATCATGCAAATGCCCAGTGACCGCGATCAAAGTGAGCGGCTGGTGGTACCCGAAATGTGCCAAGGCGAGATCAAGATGAACAAGGTAGGGTTTTCATACGCCAAAGACCTGCCAGGCCTGGAGGTTTCCTCGCTGAGCGTTGCGCCGGGCGACCGCATCGCTGTTTTGGGTGCTGTGGGATCGGGCAAGACAACCTTGATCAAGCTCTTGTCGGGCCTTTACAAGCCGTCGGCCGGTCAGGTTTACCTGGATCAGGTGGACATGATGCATTTGGCCCCTGAGTTCGTGCGTGAGCATGTGGGTTATTTACCGCAAGATGTGCGGCTGTTCAACGGCACCTTACGCCACAACCTGACACTGGGGCTGCCCATGCCCAGCGACAGCCAGATATTCAAGGCGGCTGCAATGACGGGGCTTGATCAGGTGATCCAAAACCATCCTATGGGTCTAGAGCTGATGATCGCTGAGGGCGGGCGAGGTCTGTCTGGCGGACAGCGTCAATTGGTGGGGCTGACACGCATGCTGCTGGCCTCTCCCAAAATCTTGCTTCTTGATGAGCCCACGGCCTCGATGGATGCCAAACTTGAAAATCGCGTGATGCAACATTTGTTTGAACAAATGCCTCGTGAATCTACCATTGTGGTGGTCACCCACAAGCCTGCTGCTTTGAGCTATATGAACCGTATTTTGGTGGTGGACAAGGGGCGTTTAGTGCTCGATGGACCAAGGGACGAGGTACTTCAACGATTACGCCAATCGGTTGCACCAGCTCAAGCCGTTTCCCATTCGGGTGACGCCTCCGAAGGAGTCAAGGCATGAAGTTATTTTGGTTTTTCGGATCCTCCGATACCGACGATCAGCGAGAAGACCTGAGCGGTGTGCTGCGCGGTTCGCGCTGGGCACTGTGGTCCTTGCTGCTCACTTGCTTGGTGTTTTTTACTTGGGCTTATTTTGCTGAAATCGACCAAATAACCCGTGCACCGGGCTCGGTGATTTCCAGCGCCCGATCGCAAATCATCCAGTCACAGGACGGCGGGGTGATTGAAGAGATGATGGTGCGCGAGGGCGATGTGGTCCAGCGTGACCAGGTGCTGGTCAAGATCGATGGCACGCGCCAGCAGTCCAGCTACCTGGAAACCCGAGCCAAGGCGGCGGGACTGGCCATCACCGTGGCCCGTTTGCAAGCCGAGGTGCTGGGGCGCGAGCCGCGTTTTCCGCCCGAAGCCAAGGTCTACCCCGAGTTCCGCGACACGCAGACCATGCTGTTCACGAAGCGCCAATCGGCCATCAAGGAAGAGTTGCAGTCGTATGAAAACATCAAAGCCATTGTGCAAAAAGAGCTGAACATGACGCGGCCCCTGCTCAAAACCGGCGATGTGAGTGCCACCGAGGTGTTGCGCCTGGAGCGGCAAATTGCCGATACACAGTCCCAGATCACCAACCGCAAGAACAAGTATTTTCAGGACACGCAGGCCGAGCTGAGCAAGGCCCTGGAGGACCTGGCGGGGGTGGAGCAGATCATGGCCCAGCGCAAGGACCAGCTGACGCAGACCGAGTTGCGTGCGCCCTTGCATGGCATTGTGAAGAACGTGCGGGTGACCACGCGCGGCGGTGTCATCCGACCCGGGGAAGAGGTCATGCAGATCGTTCCTTTGGAAGAAGACCTGGTGATCGAGGCGAAGGTCAGCCCGGCCGACATCGCTTTCATCAAAACCGGCATGAAGGCTACGGTCAAGATCGATGCTTATGACTACACCATCTATGGTGACCTGAGCGGCACCTTGTCCTACATCAGCCCCGACACCCTGACCGAAAACCTGAACGTGCAGCAAGGCGAGCAGCCGTACTACCGGGTTCAGGTCAAGACCGACGGGCGCAAGTTCAGCGGCCGGCCTGACCAAAAGCTCGACATCCAGCCGGGCATGACCAGCATGGTGGAGATCAAAACCGGCTCCAACACGGTGCTCAAATACCTGTCCAAACCCGTGATCAAGACCTTGAACCAGTCGCTCGGCGAGCGCTGAGTTGGCCATTGCCCCCCCGTGCCCCCAAACAGAGGGCCGGGCTCTGGGATAATGCCCACCCATGAGCGGCAATACCTTTGGACAACTTTTTTCGGTCACCAACTTCGGTGAATCCCACGGCCCGGCCATTGGCTGCGTGATTGACGGTTGCCCTCCGGGCATGCCGCTGAGTGAGGCCGACATCCAGCCCGACCTGGACCGCCGCCGACCCGGCACCAGCAAATTCGTCACTCAGCGCAACGAGCCCGATGCGGTGCAAATCCTGTCAGGCGTGTTCCAGGGCCTGACCACCGGCACCCCGATTTGCCTGCTGATCAACAACACTGACCAACGCAGCAAGGACTATGGCGACATCCTGCAAACCTTCCGCCCGGGCCATGCCGACTACACCTACTGGCGCAAATACGGCCTGCGCGACCCACGGGGCGGCGGCCGCTCTTCGGCGCGCCTGACGGCCCCCATGGTCGCGGCAGGTGCCGTGGCCAAGAAGTGGCTGAAGGAAAAATTCGGCACCACCTTTGTCGGCTGCATGACCCAAATCGGCGACGTGCCGATTGGCTTTGAGAGCTGGGGCCATGTTCCGAACAATCCTTTTTTTGCCCCAGTGGCCGATGTGTCAGAACTGGAGGACTACATGAACGCGCTGCGCAAGTCGGGCGACTCGTGTGGTGCCCGATTGCGCTTGGTGGCGCGTGGCGTGCCCGTGGGTCTGGGCCAGCCGCTGTTTGACAAGATCGACGCCGACATCGCTTACGCCATGATGGGCATCAACGCGGTCAAAGGCGTGGAAATTGGCGCGGGCTTTGGCTGCGTAACACAAAAGGGCAGTACCGCAGGCGACGCGCTCACGCCGGGCGGTTTTGTGGGCAACAACGCGGGCGGTGTGCTCGGCGGCATCAGCACCGGGCAGGACATCGAGGTGTCCATCGCCATCAAGCCCACCAGTTCGATCCTGATCGCCCGGGATTCGATTGACTCAGCTGGCCAGCCCACCGAGGTCATCACCAAAGGTCGCCATGACCCGTGTGTGGGCATCCGCGCCACCCCGATTGCCGAAGCCATGCTGGCGCTGGTGGTCATGGAACATGCCTTGCAGCATCGCGCCCAATGCGGTGATGTGGTGCACGACTTGCCGCCCATTGCTGCCGCCAAGCCTTAAGGCATGACGCCACGCCGTCAGCTCATGCCCTTTGCCGCGTTGTCGGCCAGTTACTTCGCGCACATCGGATTTTTCAACCCGTATCTGCCGCTGTGGCTTCAGGACATGGGCCTGAGCCTGCTCACCATCAGCGTGCTCACGGCCGTGCAGGCTACCACGCGTTTGTTCGCACCCTATGCCTGGGGCGCCATCAGCGACCGCACGGGTGAGCGGGTCAAGTTGCTGCGCATCGGGGCGGGGGTGGCGTTTGCCACGGCTTGCCTTCTGTTTTGGGACTGGGGCCCTGTAGGTTTGGGCCTGGTATTGCTGCTGATGTTCACCCACACGAGCGCCATGATGCCCATGAGCGAGGCTGCGATGGCCCACCTGGTCAGCCAAAATGGCGCGTTTGACACCAAGCGCTATGGTCGGGTGCGGTTGTGGGGGTCCATGGGTTTTCTGGTCACGGTGTTTGTGGCCGGGGCCTGGTTCGAAGCCTTTGGCATGAACCATTTCCCCGGCTGGACCGTATTCAGCCTGGGCGCGGTGCTGCTGAGCGTATGGTGGATGCCCGACATCAAAGAAGTGGCTCACCAGGTGCGCGAGCATGTGTCGGTCATGCCGGTGCTGAGGCAAAAGCCGGTGCAGTGGTTTTTTGCGTCCACTTTTTTACATGTGTTGTCACACATTGGCATTTACGTTTTCTTCTCTCTGTATCTGGACTCTTTGGGCTACAGCAAAACCATGATCGGCTTGCTGTGGGCCCTGTCGGTGGCGGTGGAGGTGGTCTGGTTTTTCACCCAGTCGCGCTGGCTGCCTCGTGTGCCCTTGACCGGCTGGCTGGTGGCCTGCTCGGCGGTGATGCTGCTGCGCATGGGCATGACGGCCGCATGGGCCGATGTGTTGTGGGTATTGCTCTTGGCGCAAACCCTGCACGCCATCACCTTTGCCACGCACCACACGGTGTGCATCGCCTTGATCTCTCACCATTTCCCGGGCCGCTTGCGCGGACGCGGGCAGGCGCTGTACACCGTGGTGGCCTACGGTTTCCCGGGGGTGATTGGCGCTTTGCTGGGTGGTTTGCTCAGTGAGCGCTGGGGCTTGCAAAGCGTGTTTGTGGCCAGCATGGTGACCAGCGTGATCGCCACGGCTGCGGCATTCAAGGTCTGGCGTTTGCAACACCCCAAACCCAAGCTGCCCGGCTGAAACGGCTGGGCAGTTGCCAGCCAGCTTAGAGGTTGGGCCCTGTTTTACCACTGCCCCTTCTTGCAGTAACCACCTTTTACATTCTTGATGCGATCACACCTTATGTCAGCTGCCGTTTTGCCTGATTTTTTACCCCATGAACTGGCCCTGGCCCTGGCCGGGGCCGAGCGTCACAAGACCTCATGCGCTTCGGCCCAAATGGTCTGGCACGCTTGGGGACCAGTCGCAGCGCCAACGCTCGTTTTGCTGCATGGCGGCAGCGGCAGTTGGACGCATTGGCTGCGCTGCATTGCCCCCCTGCGCGATGCGGGCTGGCGCGTGCTGGTGCCCGACTTGCCGGGTTTTGGCGACTCGGACTTGCCTGAGGGCTGCACCGATGTGGACAACTTGCCCCCGCATTTGCATGCGGGCCTGCAGCAATTGCAAGCCGCTGGGCTGTGCGTCGAACCGGTGAGCGTGGCGGGTTTTTCTTTTGGGGGCATGGCTGGGGCCTTGTGGTTGGCCACATACCCCCAAGACGCCGAGCAATTGGTGCTGGTGGGCGCGCCCGGCATGGGCCTGACGGCGCCCGATCGCATCCCGCTCAAAGGCTGGCGGCATTTGGCCACGCCCGAAGCGCAAGAGGCGGTGCACCGCCACAACCTCATGGCCCTCATGCTGCACGCCCCCGAGGCCTTGGACGGGTTGGCCTTGCAACTGCACACGGCCAATGTGCAGCGCGACCGCATGCCGCGCAGGCGTTTGTCATCGACCGACATCGTGGCGCGGACTTTGCCGCAGTTGTCTGCACGGGTGAGCGCGATTTTTGGTGAGCACGACGCCCTGTACAGGGGCCGCTTGTCGGAGTTGGCCATTGCCATGCCCAACATGGCCCGCCATTGGGGCCACTGGCAGGTGGTGCTGGGGGCAGGGCACTGGGTGCAGTACGAGGCGGTAGACCCGTTTTTGGCGGCTTTGCCCCAGGTGCTCAGCGCGTGAGTGCCCCGCTAAAACAGCAGCATGTGGGACGCAACCAGGGCCAAAAATCCGGCAAACGCCATTTGTAGTTTGCGTTTGTCCATGCGCTGGGACAGGCGAGCCCCCCAATTGGCAAACAGGATGCTGACAAGGCTGATGCCCACAAACGCGGGCCCGTGCACATAACCCCATGTTTGTGCTCCTTTGGGGCCGGTCAGGGCCAGCCCCACCGCGCCGATCAGCGAGATGGGGATGGCCACTGCCGAGCTGATCACAACGGCCTGGCGCATATCCACACCGCGCAACACCAGATAAGGCACGGTCATGGCACCACCGCTGACGCCCAACAAAGTCGACAGGTGGCCAATGAAAGCGCCTGCACCCAAAAGTTCGCTGCGCTGGGGGATGGGTTTGACAAGAGATTCTTTTTTGGGGCGAAGCAAGCTCAGGCAGGTGCTCAGTGCAAACAGGCCAAAACCCAATTTGAGCCATTGCGATGGCAGCCAGTTGGCCAGCCAGACCGCCGTGATCGAGCCCAGACTCACGGCCAAGGCTAGCCAATGCAGGCGATCAAATTGCAGGCGTTTGGCGCGCCAATGGGTCCAGGAACTGGTCAATGAGGTGACGACAATGCAAGCCAGTGAGGTGGCCACTGCAAAGTGCATAACTTCGGGGCCCAGCACCGGATCGGTGTGCCAAAGAAAGTAGAGCGTGGGCACGATGACCAGGCCACCGCCTACACCAAATAAACCTGCTGTGAAGCCGCCAGCGGCGCCCACCAGCACAAACAACAACCAAAGCGGGATCATGCAGGCAGGGCCTCGAATTGGCCAAAGCGGCTGCGCCAGAAGGTCAGGGCGCTGGCGTCGTCTTGCCAGCCGAAGTTTTGCACTTGACCGATCACGATGTGGTGGTCGCCTGCATCTACCAGTTGGTGGAGTTCGCAGTCAAACCAGGCCACGGCCGCATTCAAACGTTCGCGCTTGCTGGCTTGGCGTGTTGTTGGAACTCCGGCAAAGCGTGCGGCCATGTCCCCCGTGGCGAACTGTTTGGCCAGCGCTTCTTGCTCACTGGACAAGACATTGACCGTGAAGCCGCCCGAGCGGGTGAAGGCGTCCAGGCTGCTGGCAGCTTTGCGGATGCTCCACAACACCAGCCTGGGCTCCAAAGAGACCGAGGAAAAGGAGTTGCAGGTCATGCCCCAGTCCTGGTCTTGCCAGCGTGTGGTGACCACCGTCACCCCTGTGGCAAAGCAGGACAAAGCTTTGCGGTATTCGGCCGGATCGGACGAGGGGGCTTGAGCGGCGGCTGGCATGGCATCGGTCATGTGGCGCATGGGTACTTTCAAACAGTCAGAGGCAATCTGGAGAAAAAGGTGCCAGTGCTGCGCCCTCAACAGGGGGGCGGGCAGGCCTTGGCCCATCAGGGCACTTCGTGGCCGTTGGCCAATTCGTACAGTTCGTACCAGGTCTGACGGTCCATGGGCACGCGGGCGGCATCGGCAAAACGCTCAATCCGCGCGATCTGGTTGGTGCCCATGACAGGCAAGACCTGCACCGGGTGGTGCATCAACCAGGCCATGGCCACGGCGGTGGTGTCGGTGCCAGCTGCTTGGGCCAGCTCGGCCAGCTTGGGGGCCAGACGTGCTGCAGCCGTGCCAGGGGTAGCCGCTTGCGAATGCAGGCGGCCGCCGCCCAGAGGGGACCAGGCCATCACCGGCATGCGGTGCTGCTGGGCATGTGCCAGTTGGCCGTTGATGAAGGGAGCAGGGTTCAGCAAGCCCAGTTCGATCTGGTTGGTTTGCAGCTTGTGCTTCATGCACGACTGCAGCAAATCCACGTCCCAAGGCATGAAGTTGGAGACACCCACGCCGCGCAGCTTGCCGCTGTCGATCAGGCTGTCCAGGCACGCGCCCAGGGCTTGTGCGTCCATCAGGGGGTCGGGGCGGTGGATCAGGAGCAGGTCGATCACGTCCACGCCGATGCGGCTGAGCGAGCGCTCGACGCTTGCGGTGACATGCGCGGGGCTGGTGTCGTAATGCTTGACACGGGTGCTCGGCCATTTATCCGACAACAGCATGATGTCGGTCTTGGTGACGATCTCAATCTGGTCTTTCAGGCTGGGGCGGGCTTTGATGGCCTGACCAAACAATGCTTCGCAGCTGTAATTGCCGTAGATGTCGGCATGGTCAAAGGTGGTGATGCCTTGCGCCAAGCAGGCGTCAATGCGCGCCAGGTTGGCGTTGACCGAATGATCGGTGGCTTCGGACAGGCGCCACACGCCATAGGCCATGCTGCTGAGGCTTCGGCCGTTTTGCAGTGTGATGCGGCTGATGTGGGTTGATCTCATTTGCGAACTCCTGTGCCCAACGGTGTAGGCGGTGTTTGGGCCGGAACACGGCCATATTCATGGGCGAGGGACACGGTTTTGAGCTGCGGCAACACTTTGTTGCCGAAGATCTCGCATTCCTGCAGGTGCGGGTAGCCGGAAAAGATGAAGGCACGGATGCCCATCTTTTGATAAGCCTCAATTTCAGACAGTACTTGGTCGACGCTGCCCACCAAGGCTGCGCCGCAACCACTGCGTGCTCGGCCCACACCGGTCCACAGGTGGGGCTCAATGTAGCCTTCGTCATCAGCACGGTCGCGGTTGGCGCTTTGCAGCGACACCCCCAGGCTGGTGGCGTCCAAAGCACGGTGACGGATTTCGCGGCCCTTGTCATCGTTCAACTTTGACACCAGTTCGGCCGCGTATTCCCGCGCCTCGGCTTGGGTGTCACGCACGATCATGTGCACGCGCAGGCCGTAATCGAGCAAGCGGCCGTGCTTTTCGGCTTGAGCATGCACATCGCGCATGCGCTGGGCCAGCATGTCCTTGGGCTCGGGCCACATCAAATAGGTGTCGCAATGGGCGCCGCACAGGGCCAGTGCATCGGGGCTGTAACCGCCGAAATACAGCAAGGGACCACCGTTGGTCTGGTAGGGCTTGACCGGGTCGGTGGACAGGCCTTTGAGCTTGTAAATCTCGCCGTCGTAGTTGATTTCGTCCTGAGTCCAGGCTTGCTTGAGGATTTCAACCACTTCCCAGGAGCGGCGGTAGCGGTACGCGCTGTCTTCTTGTTGACCCGGAAAGTCGGACGAGATCACGTTGAGCGTGAGGCGGCCTTCCAAAATGTGGTCGAGTGTGGCCACGGTGCGCGCCAGCATGGCCGGATGCGTTTCGCCGCAGCGGATGGCCGTCAGCAGGTTCATGTTTTTGGTTTTGGGGGCCACGGCAGCGGCAAAGGTCAAAGTGTCCTGTCCGACTTGGTAGGATGACGGGCACAGGATGTTGCGGTAGCCCAATTCATCTGCGCGCTCGACAATGCGGCTGGTGTTGGCCCAGTTGCTGCGCAAATCACCTTCGGGCACGCCCAGGTGGCGAAAATCATCGGAACACAAAGGGGCGAACCAGGCCACCTCGGCACCCTGGACGTCTTCACCTTTGACGGGAACAATGCTCATGTTTTACTCCTCACTGAAAGTGAATGAATGATATATGAATTGACTTGTGTTGACATTCGGGTTTCCCCGAGTTTTGGAGTTAATAGCCCATGAGAACTGCAACGGCTGCCAAACCTTTGCCCGTTTACCTGCAGATTGCGGAATTACTGGCCCGGCAAATCAAGGCCGGTTATTGGCACGGCGGTGAGCGTTTGCCCACCGAAGCCGAGCTGGCCCAGCGCCTGTCGGTGGCCGTGGGCACCTTGCGAAAATCGTTGGCTTTGTTGGAGTCACAAGGCGTGCTCGAACGCATCCAAGGTTCGGGCACCTATGTGCGTCAAACCCGGGGCACGGCGCAAATTTACGAGCTGTTTCGTCTGGAGTTGACCAACGGCCCGGGCTTGCCCACCGCGCACATTCTGGACCTGAGCCAGCAGCCCTTGCCCGCCCAGTGGCCAGGACTGGTGAACCCAGGCGGCGTTTGCTGGCGGGTGCGCCGCATGCGTTTTTTGAGTGGCCAGCCTGTGGCGCTCGAGGAAATCTGGTTTCCGGCCACCGCTTGCCCCGAGCTGAGTCTGCAGGAATTGGGCGATTCCATGTATTTGTTCTACCAACAACGTCTGGGGGTCTGGATTGCCCGGGTGGAAGACCAGATCAGCGCCGCCGCTGCGCCCGACTGGGCTGCTTTGCCGCTGGGCCTCACGCCCGGTGACTGCAGCGGTTACATCGAACGTGTGTCATGGACGGCATCCAACCAGTTGGCTGAGTTTTCAAAAACCTGGTTTGATCCGGCGGTGTGCCGTTACAGCTCGCGCATGAGCCAATGATGGAGCGCCTGCAGCCCGAGGTCCATGGGTTCAGGCGGGCTGCAGGGCTTGCAGCCGCTCGGTTTCGATGTCGATTTGCGCCCGGTTGTGCTGCAAGGCCGGGCCACGGCAAAACCCCTCTTAAGCCATTGCGTGTGCACCCAGTTCCAAGGCGCTATCGCTTCGCACGATTTGGCCTTGCTGTACAACACCGCAGGGGCGGGCCGCAACGATTTAAGGCCCTAAACTGATGGCTCGGTGTCATCAAGGGTTCTGACATTGGCAAGTGGCCCGGCCACCGGCTTAAGCCAAAAAAATGTTCAGCCTTGAGTCCCGCATCAATCGGCTCTCTTGCAGCGTGTTCCGTTAGTCCTCATACCGAGCCCATTCGTCGTTCGCTGAAAAAAAGACC
>JBIKHW010000254.1:0-5194 GCA_044361935.1 Limnohabitans sp.
CCAGCGCGACGGCATGGCGGTGGCCTTTGTGGTGACCGACACGCAGCGCGAGGTGCCGGTGCGTTATGTGGGCCTGCTGCCCGATTTGTTCAAAGAGGGCAAGGGCGTGGTGGCGCAAGGCCGCCTGGACGCGGACCGCCTGTTTGTGGCCAGCGAGGTGCTGGCCAAGCACGACGAAAACTACATGCCGCCCGAAGCTCAGCACGCGCTGGACGAAGCGGCCAAGGCCCGGATGGGCGCGGCGGTGTCGCAATGACGCGCGCTGGCATGAACGGAGATGTGTATGTGGCCTGAAGTGGGCCACTTGGCCTTGATCATGGCGGCTTGGGTCGCCTTGGCCCAAGCGGTGCTGCCGCTGTGGGGCAGCTTGTCGGCGCGGCGTGCGGGCTGGCAAAGCTTGGCCCGGCCTTTGGCGGTTTTGCAGTTGGTCCTGATCGTGGTGTCTTTTTTGGCCTTGTGGCACGCTTTTTATGTGCACGATTTCAGCGTGGTTTATGTGGCCAACCACTCCAACACCTTGCTGCCCACGCCGTATCGCCTCTCGGCCATTTGGGCTGGGCACGAAGGCTCCTTGGTGTTGTGGGTCTTGATGCTGGCGCTGTGGTCGGTTGCGGTGGCCACGTTTTCCAAGCGCCTGCCGCAGGCCATGGTGGCGCAGGTGCTGGGCGTGATGGGCGCAGTATCGGTGGGGTTTCTGGCCTTCATCCTGGCGCTGTCCAACCCGTTCGAGCGGCAGTTTCCGGCGCCTGCCGAAGGGCGTGACCTCACGCCTTTGTTGCAAGACCCGGGCTTGGTCATCCACCCGCCCATGCTCTACATGGGCTATGTGGGTTTGTCTGTGGCATTCGCTTTTGCCATGGCGGCGCTGCTCTCGGGCAGGATGGATGCCGCGTGGGCACGTTGGGCGCGGCCTTGGACGGTGGCGGCTTGGGGCTTTTTAACGCTGGGCATTGCTTTGGGTTCGTGGTGGGCTTATTACGAATTGGGCTGGGGCGGCTGGTGGTTTTGGGACCCGGTGGAAAACGCCTCGCTCATGCCCTGGCTGGTGGCCACGGCGCTGATCCATTCGCTCATGGT
Organism: Limnohabitans sp.; assembly: GCA_044361935.1. GTDB lineage: Bacteria > Pseudomonadota > Gammaproteobacteria > Burkholderiales > Burkholderiaceae_C > Limnohabitans_A. The sequence goes on from JBIKHW010000254.1 coordinate 1,078, forward strand.
CACCGACAAGCGTGGGCAGTTCAAGGCCTGGACGGTGCTCTTGGCCATTGGTGCGTTTTCGCTCAGCTTGCTCGGTACCTTCCTCGTGCGCTCGGGTGTGTTGACCTCGGTGCATGCGTTCGCCACCGACCCGGGGCGGGGCGTGTTCATTTTGATGTTTCTGGTCGTGGTGGTGGGCGTCTCGCTGGCCTTGTTTGCCTGGCGTGCGCCGCAGTGGTCCAACGCTTCGCAGCCGGTGGCGGGCTCGCGTGAATCGTTTTTGCTGCTCAACAGCGTGCTCTTGGTGGTGGCCATGGCGGCAGTGCTGTTGGGCACTTTGTACCCGCTGATCATCGACGCGCTGAACCTGGGCAAGCTGTCGGTAGGCCCGCCGTATTTCGACCGCGTGTTCGTGCCGCTGATGGTGCCGCTGCTCTTGGCCATGGTGCCGGGCACGGTGGTGCCCTGGCATGTGGCGCGCTGGGCGGCGGTGCGCTCGGTCTTGGTGCCCGGGGCCTTGGCGCTTTTGTTGGCCAGCGCTTGGGCCACTTGGGGCGGGGTTGAAAGAGCTGAGGGCAGCGTCACTGCCACCGCCACCGCATTAACGACCACAGACGGTTGGCTTACAGTGATGGGCGGCACGCTGGGCGGCTGGATCATCTTGTCGGGCGCTTGGCAAATCGTGCAGCGCCTGCGTTTGCCTGGCTCGCCGGGCTTGGCCTGGTGGGGCATGCAGGTGGCGCACTTCGGCGTGGCTGTCATGGTGCTGGGCATCACGGGCGTCAAGTCCTTTGAGGTCGAGCGCGATGTGCGCTTGGGTCTGGGGGACTCGGTGACGGTGGCCAGTGTGCGCTACCAACTCATCAGCGTGGACAACCATTTGGGGCCGAATTATTTGGCCTTGCGCGCGCAGATGCAGGTGTTCGAGGGTGAGCGCCAGGTGGGCACGCTGCTGCCCGAAAAGCGCCGCTACGTGTCCAGCGCTATGCCCATGACCGAGGCAGCGATTGACCGCAACTTGTGGCGTGACCGCTATGTGTCTTTGGGCGAACCCTTGACGGGTGAGCCGCCGCAGTGGAGTTTTCGGGTTTACCACAAGCCTTTTGTGTCGTGGATTTGGTTGGGCGCGGTGTTCATGGTCTTGGGCGGTGGCTTGGCAGCGTTCGATCGGCGCTACCGCCAAGCCCCTTCGACAGCGCGTGCGCCTGGCGCTATGACTGACATGAGCCTCGGTATGGGCGAGGGCATAGGCGCAGGGGCCTTGGGTGTGCGCGGTCCAGCGCCTGTCGCTACGGCCAAAGGGGCTGTGTCGTGAGCGCGCTTTCTGCCAAGGCCCAAAGCCGCCGTATGCCGCGCTGGGTGTTTGTGCCGCTGGCGCTTTTTTTGGGCTTGGTGGTGTTTTTGGGTGTGGGCCTTACGCGCAATCCGCAAGAGATTCCCTCGCCGTTGATCGGTCGCCCCGCACCGACTTTTGAGTTGCCGCTGGTGGGCGAGCCGGGCGTGTTCAACGCGGCGCAATTCAAGGGCCAACTTACCTTGGTCAACCTGTGGGCCACCTGGTGCGCCGGATGCAAAGAAGAGCACCCGATTTTGATGGCGCTGGCCCGCCAGCCCGACCTGAAAATGGTGGGTATCAATTACAAAGAACTGCAGGCCTCGGAACTCTCGGGCCAAGAACCGCTAAGCGCCGAATCGGTGCAAAAAGCCACGGCACGCAGCCAGGCCTGGTTGCAAAAAAACGGCCAGGCTTTTGGTGTGAACCTGCTAGACATGGACGGCCGGGTGGGGATGGATTTTGGGGTGTATGGCTTGCCCGAAACCTATTTGGTGGACCGTGAGGGCGTGGTGCGTTTCAAACACGCCGGGGCCTTGACGCCCGATGTGGTGCAGCAAAAACTCCTGCCCTTGCTGCGGGGGGTGAACTGATGCGCGCGGTGCTCCATTGCCTGCTGGCCTGCGTTGGGCTGTGGTGTGCCTGTGTGGCTGCCCAAGCGCCGGGTGGTTCTGCAATGGTTGTGGCAAATGCTGCGACAAATGGTGCGAACAGCAGTGCGTCAGTCCCATCGACTGTGCAGGCGACTTTGCCAGGTGTGGGCGCGCCTGTGGCAGTGCACACCGATGCCCCCATGTCGGCCACTGTGCAGGCGCGCTGGGACCACATCGCGGCCGAGCTGCGTTGCTTGGTGTGCCAAAACGAATCACTGGCTTCGTCCCATGCCGAGCTGGCGCTGGACCTGCGGCGCGAGCTGCGCGGCCTGATTGAGCAGGGCCAAAGCGATGACGACATCCGCAGCTTTTTGGTCAGCCGTTACGGTGACTTTGTACTCTACAAACCCGAGATCAAACCTGTGACCTGGCTGTTGTGGTTTGGCCCCTTTGCGCTGCTGTTGGGCGCACTGGCCCTGGCGATGCGCCTGATGCGACGCACGCCTGCTGCGCCCCCGCCCTTGACCGACAGCGAGCGCGCGCGCGTTCGCGAACTGCTGGAGTCCTGATGTCTTTTTTACCGCCTTGGCTGGGTTTGTTGTTGGCGCTGCTGGCTTTGGGGCTGCTGGCCGTTGGGGTCTTGCAGCGTGGCCTGAAAAAGCAGGTACAGGTCGTCGGTCTGTCGCAGCAGTCACAGACCAACCGCAGGATTGCGCAAGAGCACCTGGCCGATCTGGACCGAGCTTTGGCCGAAGGCCGTTTGACAGCGCTGCAGCATCAGGCTGCGCGCGACGAGTTGCTGCGCCATTTGCTGGACGATGCCGATCAGTCCGACGACACACCCGTTGCGGCAGTGCCAGCGCGCTGGCTCTGGATGGTCGTGGCTTTGGTGTTGCTCAGTGGCCTGAGTTATGTCCAATTGGGCGCGCCCCAGACCTGGTGGCCCAAACCCTTGAGCCAGAGGGTCCAAATCAGCGCCACCACGCCCGAGCAATTGGCTGAGCAGACCCGAGTTTGGCAAGAAGCTACGCAAAAACGCCCGGAGGATACCGAGGCTTGGTTGACTTTGGCGCGGCTGCATGCTGCCCAAAATGCCCATGCCCCGGCCGAGCAGGCCTTGGCGCGTGTGTTGGCCTTGTCGCCCGAACCCGATCTGTGGATTGAGCGGGCGCAGATGAAGGCCTTGAGCGCAGGCGGCGTCTACACTGGAGAGCCTTGGCAGTGGATCCAAGACGTGCTGCGCGCACAGCCTCAGCACCTGAACGCGCTGGTGCTCGCGGGCAGCGCGGCTTTGTCTGAAAAACGGCACGCGGCAGCGCAAGATTACTGGCAGCGTGCCTTGGTTTTGGTGCCTGCCGACAGCGAGGCGGGGCAAGGCTTGCAGCAGGCGCTGACGAAAACGGCCGAGATGGCGGCCGAGAAAGTGGCCGAGATGGCGGTCCCTACTCGTGCTACTGAAGCAGTGGGGGCTGGGCCTTTGTCGACGGCAACTCCTGCTGGCGACACCAAGCCCCTGATTCAGGGCGAGGTGCGTGTTTCACCCGAGGTGCAAGGTCAAATCGCTTCAGGTTCGACCCTGTTCGTTTACGCCGTGGTCGAAGAGGGCTCGCGTCGCCCCGTGGCCATCTGGCGTGGCACGCCCACCTCGTGGCCGGTGAGGTTCGCCTTGAGCGACAGCATGGGCATGGGCGCACCGCCTGTGTTGTCATCGTTGGCGCAAGTGCGCTTGGTAGCCCGGGTCTCCAAAACCGGCTCGGCGCAAAAGCAAGAGGGTGATTTGCAGGTGGAGTTGGCTGGTGTGAAGACTGGCGTGCAAGGTGTGGTTCTGAACATCACCGGGGGCACCCCGTAGGTCGGACCTTACGGTCCGACGTTGACTTGTTGAGGCGCAGGACACTGTCGGGGCCGAAGCCACCGACCTACCAAGACCCTGCCATTCCTGCGGTGGACCAGAAGCCGTCGACTTGCCCATTCACTCAGGCTTGCCGCAGTCTCTTCGAATGGCTGTGCACCGCCTCCACCAGAGCCGTCACATGCTCGGGCGGGGTGTATTGGCTGATGCCGTGGCCCAGGTTAAAGATGTGCGTGGGGCCGGTTTGCGTGGTGTCGGTGTGCGGTTGGCCAAAGCTGTCCAGCACCCGGTGCACCTCGGTCGCGATCTGCGCGGGCGGGGCAAACAAGATGTTCGGGTCGATGTTGCCTTGCAGCGCTT
>JBIKHW010000255.1:0-5192 GCA_044361935.1 Limnohabitans sp.
GTTCACGCCCAAACGTCGGAAAAGACGCCAAAAGTGAACTTTGACCGTGTGTTCGCTGATTTCCAGTTTTTCGGCAATCTCGCGGTTGGACAGGCCTTGGTCCAACATCAAAATCAATTGCTTTTGACGTTTTGACAATTTGGTAGGGCCAGAGGGTACTGCGGCATCTTCGACGGCGGCGGCTTCCTCGGTGACCAAGAGGCTGCGCAAACCGGCAATAATGAGCGCAGGGCTGTTGGATTTCTCAATGAAACCATCTGCACCCGCTTCCATGCAGCGCGCCTCGTATTCGCTGGCACTTGAGCTGGTGACCACCACCAAAGGAACGTCAGGAAATTTGGACTTCAGCACTTGTACACCCGAAACCCCTAGGGTGTCAGGCAGCTGCAAATCGAGACAAAAAAGTTCTGGAGGGCCGTTCTTTTCTACGGTCGACTCCACCACATTCAATTTGTGAATGGGGATGATTTTGAGACCTGGTTTGACTCTGTGTAGCAGCATGGTGAGTGCATCACGCATCAAGGGGTGGTCGTCAATCACATAAACAGTCATGTTTTGTTCTCCGCTTTAGACTGAAAGTATAAGGATATCAGAATTCCGACGATTTTTATACATTTTCTATTGAAAACATGAAAATCATTTATTTTACGACAGTTATGGCGCGGAGAACTTGTAAATTTTCTTGAATGAGGTCCCATGACGCTGTGTCGACACTTTGAATAAAAGACGCCACATCTGTCATGTTGAGCGTTGGCTTTGATTGCAGTTGCCCAATGGCAGTGCCTGCTTCCTTGGGGGTGGCAAAGCCCAAGCTTTGCAGCAGCACCTGCCCCTTGGCATCAACAAATTTGAAATAAAACAGACCGTCTTTTTCGCGGTATTGCTTGAAGCTAGGCAGCGCGGTTTTGCTTTCTTTGGCCACTGGCGCGGCGCTGCCCGATGACAAAGCACGAAGTCCCACGGCGTGGCGCAACTCGCGCATGAAGGGGGTGGCCAGTTGACGGGCTTTGTCGGCACCTGCCAGCAAAATTTTGTCCATCTGGGCGGGGTTGTCGATCAGGCTTTGGTAGTGCTCGCGCATGGGGGCGATTTCGCGGTCAATGCGCTCGAACAGCATTTGTTTCGCGTCGCCCCAGCCGATGCCGTCGGCATAGGCGCGGGCCATTGCGGCGGTCTCGTCGGCGCTGGCAAAGGCCTGGTAAATCTGGAACAGGGCCGAGCCTTCGGTGGCTTTGGGCTCACCAGGCGCTTGGGAGTCGGTCACGATGGCCGCGATCTGTTTGCGCATTTGCGCAGCGGGGGCAAACAGCGGGATGGTGTTGTCGTAGCTCTTGCTCATCTTGCGGCCATCCAGACCGGGCAAGAGGGCCACCGATTCTTCGATCACGGCTTCGGGCAAAACAAAGTGCTCGCCATACAAATGGTTGAAGCTCGACGCCATGTCGCGGGCCATCTCGATGTGCTGGATCTGGTCGCGGCCCACGGGCACTTTGTGCGCTTTGAACATCAAGATGTCGGCGCCCATAAGCACGGGGTACATGAACAGGCCGGCCGTCACATCGCTGTCCGGGTCATGTCCGGCCGCGTTGTTTTTGTCGACAGACGCTTTGTAGGCGTGGGCGCGGTTGAGCACGCCCTTGCCGGTCACGCAGGTCAGCAGCCAAGTGAGTTCGGGGATTTCAGGAATGTCCGACTGGCGGTAGAAAGTGACTTTGTCCGGGTCCAGACCCGAGGCGATCCAGCTGGCCGCGATCTCGAGGGTGGAGCGCTGGATGCGGACCGGTTCATCGCATTTGATGAGCGCGTGGTAGTCGGCCAGAAAATAAAAGCCGTCTGTTTGGGTGTCGCGGCTGGCTTGGACCGTGGGACGGATGGCCCCCACATAGTTGCCCAGGTGGGGGGTACCGGTTGTGGTGATGCCAGTCAGTACGCGTGTACGGGTGATGGAGTTCATGAAAAAAGCAAGCAAACAGAAAAAATAAAACAGCGCAAACGAATTCAGCGCAACAAAGAGGCCAGCGGACTGAGGGTCAGCTTCAAAAAGTCAAAGGTCAAGCCCATCAGGGGTTGCATCCACCAGGCGCTGATGAGGCCAGTGAGCACCAAGGCCATGACGATGAAAAAGCCCCAGGGCTCCACGCGCGACACCAGCACCGCCTGCCGCCAGGGCAGCACGCCCACCAAGATTCGCCCACCGTCCAGCGGTGGCAAGGGGAACAGATTAAAGGCGAACATGACCACATTGGTCAGCATGCCGGCCTTGCACATTTCGATGAAGAAGCGCTCAGTGACGCCGCTGCCAGCCAGCACGTAAAACAGCACGCCCCAAAGCAAGGCTTGGACCAAATTGGAACCCGGTCCCGCCAGGGCAACCCAGACCATGTCGCGTTTGGGGTGGCGCAGCCGGTCAAAGCGCACGGGCACGGGTTTGGCGTAACCGAACAAAAACGCCCCACTGGTGCTGAAGTACAGCAGCAGCGGCAGCACGATGGTGCCCAGGAGGTCGATGTGCGGCAAAGGGTTGAGTGTGACGCGGCCCAGTATGGCCGCGGTGTTGTCACCCAGGCGCAAGGCGGCGTAACCATGAGCGGCCTCGTGCAGTGTGATCGCCAAGATCACGGGCAGGGCATAAATCAAAACGGTTTGGATGAGCTCAGACATATTCAACCCGATTGTCTCAGACCCGTCCGGGCAGTGGCGCGGACAGGGCTTGGCGCCCATTGAAGCTCAACACAGGCGCCAGCACAGGCAGGGCAGTTGAGCTGCCGCCTGCCCATGGCCAGCTTGGGATGTTTTAGCCCTGTGCGGGCAAAAAGCGCTCGACCAGCAAAGACCAATAGGCCGAGCCCACGGCCACGTTGTGGTCGTTGAAGTCGTAGCCGGGGTTGTGCACCATGCAGGCCCCATGACCGTCGCCCGTGCCGTCGCCATTGCCAATGAGCAAATAGCAGCCGGGCACTTCTTCAAGCATGAAGGCAAAGTCTTCGCTGCCGGTGAGGGCGCGGCCTTGGCGCGTGACGTTGGCGGCCCCCACCAGTTCTTCGCCCACGTTGCGGGCGAAGTCGGTTTCGACCAAGTGGTTGACCAGCACCGGGTAGCCCCGCTTGTAGTCGATGTGCGCTTTCACGCCGTAGCTGATGGCTTGGGCATGGACCAGTTCGGTGATCCGCTGCTCCAGCAGGATGCGCACTTCGCGGTTGAGCGAGCGCACGCTGAGCTTGAGGGTGGCTTGCTGCGGGATGACGTTGTTGGCCACACCGGCGTTGAAGGCCCCCACGGTGATGATGGCCATCTCTTGGGGGTCCACATTGCGGGCCACGATGCTTTGCAGGCCCATGACGATGGCCGAACCCGCGACCACCGGGTCGGCCGCCCTGTGCGGGACAGCACCATGGCCACCGGTGCCTTCGATGACGATGGTCACATTGTCAGACGATGCCATGGCCGGTCCGTCGCGAAACACCAGCTGGCCTTGAGGATGGCCAGGCATGTTGTGCATGCCAAACACGGCATCACAAGGAAATTGCGTGAACAAGCCGTCTTCCATCATCTTTTTGGCCCCACCCAGGCCTTCTTCGGCCGGTTGGAAGATCAAATTGACGGTGCCAGAAAACTCGGATTTTTGGGCAATGTGCTTGGCCGCAGCCAACAACATAGCGGTGTGTCCGTCATGGCCACAGGCGTGCATGATGCCCACGTTGCAACTGGCGTAGGGCAAGCCCGTGGCCTCGTCAATCGGCAGTGCGTCCATGTCGGCGCGGATGCCGATGCTTTTGCTGCCAGTGCCTTTTTTGAGCTGACCCACCACGCCTGTGCCGCCCAGGCCGCGTGTGACCTGGTAGCCCCAAGCAGCCAACTGCTCGGCCACCAGGTCGCTGGTGCGGTATTCCTTGTAGCCCATCTCTGGGTGCTTGTGGATGTCGCGGCGCACCGCGATGAATTCATCCGCCTGGGCTTGCAGGGCCTGGAGTTTGTGGTGCAGAAAAGCGTCGGTGGGAGCGTTCATGGCTTGGCCTCGTCGATTACTGGGCTTGCAGATTAATCGATTTGGCGATAGCGCGGTAGCGTTCGATGTCCCCAGCGTAAATGCGGGCCAATTCGGCAGGCGTGCGCGAAGGCAGTACCACGTTGCCACTGGCTTCGAGGGCTTTGCGAGTTTCGGGGACTTCAACCGCCGAATAAAAGGCCTTGTTCAGCGTATTGACGACCGCGTCTGGGGTGTTTTTGTGCACTTGCACGCCTGCCCAGATGTCAAACTCCATCCCCTCCAGCCCTTTCATGGCGGCCATGGCCGGGAACTGTTTGAACAGCGCGTGCGGGGTTTTGGCGGTCACGGCCAAGCCCTGGATTTTGCCGTCGATGAGGGTTTGCGGGATGGAGCCAGCCATGGGCAGGAAAGCCATGTCAATTTGGCCCCCCATCAAGTCGGTCAACAGCGGTGCAATGCCTTTGTAGGGCACGTGCAGCATCTGGACTTTGGTCAGCTGCGAGAACTTTTCGCCCACCAAGTGGTAGAGTGAGCCAGGACCCACGCTGCCGTAGCTCAAGGGCTTGTCGGCATTTTTGCGGGCCAGTGCCAACAGTTCATCGACAGTCTTGACGTTGAGCGAGTTGCGCACGGCCAAAATGGTCGTGGTTGTGGCAAATTGCGCGACCAATTTGAAGTCTTCGGATTTGTATTTCACGCCCTGGATGGCCATGGGGGCCAGCACCAGCTCCATCGGGCTGCCCAGGCTCAAGGTGTAGCCGTCGGCCGGCGCGTTCACCAGTTTGGCCATGCCGATCGCACCACCGGCACCGCCAATGTTCTCGATGATCATGGTCTGACCGAGTTTGGCTGCGGCATCGGGTTGCACTTTGCGGGCAAAAAAGTCAGACGGCCCACCCGCTGGATAGGGCACGATCAGGTTGATCGTTTTGGCGGGATAGTTTTGCGCCATGGCGGGGCCGAAGGCGCTGGCGACCACGACCAGGTTGCCGAGAAGTGTTTTGAAGTTCATGGTGTCTCTTGAAAGTTGGGTTTTTGGAAGGTGGATAGGACCAATTCGAATCGTAAAAATGAGAAAGCAATGTGTCCAATGACTTATTTTTCTGATTTTGATTCGTAAAATGAATACATGAACCTCAGACACCTTGAGCATTGGCTGGCCCTGGCCGAGACCGGCTCTTTCAGAATGATACGGCGACCACCG
>JBIKHW010000256.1:0-5187 GCA_044361935.1 Limnohabitans sp.
GCCGCCTAAGCGCTGAGTGCCGGTACTGGCCAGAGGAATCACCTTGCCCGCCTCGATGTGAGGGGCTGCGGTCGCAAAAGTGGCATACCAAGCGGCCACCCGACCACCCAGCAAGTCTTGCAGGGCCGCGGCACCGCCTTTGTAGGGCACATGCAGTGTGTCGATTTTGGCCATGTCGTTGAGCAATTCCCCGGCCAGGTGGGATGCCGAGCCTGGGCCGGTGGAGGCGAAATCGAGCTTGCCGGGGTCTTTTTTAGCCGCTGCGATGAACTCGGCAAATGATTTGATGCCCGTGCCCGGGTGCACCACCAGCACGTTCGGAAAATTCACCGCCATGGTCAAGGGCGCCAGGTCTTTCACCGGGTCGTAAGGCAGCTTCATCATGTTGGGGGCAATGCTCAGCGGGCCGACCGAGCCAAACAGCAGCACGCTGCCGTCCGCTGGGCCCGTGGCGGTGTATTGGTGTGCAATGTTGCCGCCAGCACCCGCCTTGTTTTCAACCGTGACCGCGATGCCCAGGTTCTCGCCCAGTTTTTTGGCAATGATGCGGGCACCCATGTCGGCCGCCCCACCGGGTACAAAACCGACAACCATGCTGATGGTTTTTTTGGGAGGAAAGTCTTGCGCTTGGGCACCCGAAAACGGTATGAGCAGGCTCGCAAGAGCCCAGCAAGTTTTGACGATCAAATGACGTGGCATGGCGTGGTTTTTTCAATAAAGGGTGGCGGTGTGACAGGCGTGGGGCCCCAGCGGGTTGAAAATTTTCGCGATTTTTACCACTTCACTTTGCCGCTGCCCACATCCATCACCATGCGGGTGGACAAATAAAGCCGTGGCGCGATCGAGTCGATGAAGATGTACTCGTCGTCGTTCGAGTGGGCACCAAAGCCCCGCAGTCCAAAACTCTCGAGCACGCCCCCTTTGGGGCGCAGGCCGGCAAATGCGGCATCGGTGCCCCCGCCTGTGGCGCGTTCTTGAACGATCAGGTTTTGGCCGATTTCCTTAAAAATGCCCAAGGCATGTTGAGCCATCACGCGAGAGGCTTGTGTGGCTTCAAAGGCGGGGCGGCTTCTGTAAAAACTCAAATCAATTTGGGTGTCCGGGATCAGCTTGTCCTTGATGGCTTCTTTCAGGCTGGCCTCCATCAAGTCCAGGTCCTTGTTGGACAGCGATCGCACATCGGCAATGGCGCTGGCCGAAGCTGGAATCACATTGCGGACATCGCCACCGCGGGCCACCGTCCAGTTGATCTTGAGGCCCTTGGCCGGGTCACCAAAGTTGCGTGTCTTGAGCATCTGGTGGGCCAATTCGTAGACGGCATTGCGCCCACCTTCGGGATTGGCCCCGGCATGAGAGGCTTTGCCTGTGACTTTCATCTCCACAATGGCAATGCTGCTGGTGGCCAGTCGAACCGCGTCTTTGTCAACCCCGCCGCCTTCAAAAGACATGACGGCGTCGTATTCCTCTCCCAGTTGCACCAGCAAGCCGCTGGAGCCCGCGGAGCCGACTTCTTCGTCGCCGTTGATGGCCACGGCGAGTTCGGCGTAATCGACAAACCCTAAATCTTGCAACATTTGGACGGTGTGCAAAATCAGGGCCACACCCCCCTTGTCGTCTGCAATGGCCAGGCCATAAGCTCGGTTGCCATCGATTCTGAAAGGTTGCTTGGCCACCATGCCCTTCAAGTACACGGTGTCCATGTGGGCGATCATCAGCACTTTCTTTTGGCCCTTGCCCTTTTTGGTGCCCATGACCACCGAACCCAATTTGGCGCCTTTGAGTTGTGGGTGGAAGTCTGGGGCCTTGGTGGGAATGGTTTTGACTTCCATGCCCATTTGCTGCAAACGCTGCCCAATCAGCTGACTGATTTTTTCAAGGCCTTCCAGATCCCGGCTGCCCGACTCGATGGAGACCAAGGTTTTGAGGGTGTCCAGCAAGGCGGGTGTTTGGGACTGGGCCATCGTTTGAACACGGGACTTGATGGGGTCGGTTGGGGTCTGAGCCCAGGCGGGTGTCAGTGCTGCAGCGCAGCAGCTCGCGGCCAACAGCAGCTGGGTCGCTTGACGGTTTGAACGGCAAACCCAATTGGAAAGCAACATGACTTTTTCCTCAGTGGTGGATGAATGGGGCCATTTGACGCCTTTGAATCAAGGCGGTCAGCAGCATTCGCGACAGCTCAAATGCCAGCAGACGGCATGGCAGGGCGCATTGCAAAGGCGACAGGCGAGAGCGGCAGCCTTGCTAAGCTATGCAGCCCACAGGAGAAAAACATGACACACAAAATGGCCATCATTGGGCTGGGCATCATGGGCCGCCGGATGCTGGAGAACGCTTTGCACCATCCCTCCTTCGAGGTGTGCGGCGTTTGGGACCCCTCGACCGCCTCTGTGGCCAAAACGCAGGAGATGGCGCCTCAGGTGCCCGTCGCAGCCGATGCACAAGCCGCTATGGCTGGGGCCGATGTGGTGTACCTGGCTTGCCCGCCAGGCCCACGCAAAACTTATGCCTTACAGGCCGCTGCGGCCGGGCAGGGCGTGTTCATGGAAAAACCCCTGGGCACCGACAACGCGCAAAGCCGTGATCTGGTGGCTCAATTGCGCCTAGCGCGTTTGCCAGGCGTGGTCAACTTCACCCAGGCCGCGTCGCGGGGTTTTGACGAGCTCAGCCGCGCCATCGCTGCGGGTGAAACGGGTGAGCTGTTGGGCATCGACATCTTGGTGAACTACCCCGCTTGGCCTCGCGCTTGGCAAAAAGAGGCCGACTGGCTGCGCTTGCGCGATGAGGGCGGTTACACCCGAGAAGTGATCTCGCACTTCCTGTTTTTGGCCGGACGATTCTTGGGGCCGCTGACCTTGCAGCAGGCCATGCCGCGCTACCCGCAAGACCCGGCCTTGTGCGAGCTGGACATGCTGGCCCGCTTGACCACGGCCGATGGCAAACCCGTTACCGTCATGGCCACCACCGGAGGCCAGCAGCCCGACCGCCAAGAAGTCACCGTGCGCGGCAGCCGCATGAACCACCAGTTCAGGGAGTTTTACCAACTGTGGCGCTCAGACGGTGGCCCTTGGGTAGAGGCGCTGGACTGGCGCACCGAAGACCCGCGTACCAGCGCTCTGCAGCGTCAGTTGACTGAGGTGGACTTGTGGCTGCGCGGTCAGCCGCACAAGCTGGCTACCGCCGAAGAGGCGCTGGCGGTGCAGGAGCTGGTGGAGGCGATGTTGGTGGGAAAGCCCTGAGGCATGCCAAAAATGCAAAACGCCCCGAGTGGGGCGTTTTGCGTGGTATTGGGAGGTAAATGGCGGAAGCGGTGAGATTCGAACTCACGGACCTTTTCAAGTCGCCGGTTTTCAAGACCGGTGCAATCGACCACTCTGCCACGCTTCCATGGGGTGTGATTGTAGCCGTATCAACATGGAGGCAGCCCGATGGCCCCCCTGTTGAATGCATTATTTACTGCCCGGCGCAGCCACTTGAACCCACTTGCCGCCCCTGATCTGGTCAATGGAGACCATTTCCGGACCGACGTGGTTGCTGGTGAAGTTTTGGCGCGTGAAGGTGGTGAAGTCCTGATGGGCCACAGCGGGCATGGCCTTGGCCAAGCCTGCCGATGTCAGATTGCGCCCGGCGGCTTGCAGGCCCGCAATGAACCAGGAGGTGTAGGAGTACGCATTGGCTGCGTTCTCATCGGCGTCCATGTTGAACTTGGCTTTGAAGTCGGCCATGAATTTCTTGGCCACCGGATCACTGCTGTCAGCCTCGTGGAGTTTCCAGCCACCGATGCCATAAAGACCTTCCACACTGTCCTTGCCCAATCGGGCGACAATGCTGGAGCGACCTGGAATGGTGGTTAAGACCTTGACTTGCGACCAGTTAAGCTTTTTGACTTCGCTCATGACGCCCAGGGTTTCACGCACAACGGTTCCCGCCACGATCAGGTCCACATTGGCGGCCCTCATTTTGGCCACTTGGGATGAAAAATCGATGTCACCTACTTTGTACGCCGCTTCGGCTGCCACGGTGAAACCGCCACCTTTGAGCGCCTGGGTGATGCCACCTCGGACCAGATCACCAAACGGGCCTTCCTGATAGATCACGCCGACTTTTTGGGTTTTCCAGTTGTTCACGGCCCAGCTCAGCGCCGTGGCGGTGGTGGTGTCGTAGTTCATGACGGTGGTGAATAGCAAAGGGCTGTTGCCGCCGACTTTTTGGATGATGCTCGATGCTCCCCATGGGGCAAAGACCATGACGCCTGCGTCGTTGGCGAGTTTGACTGTGGCTGCATTGGGCCCGGAGCCAAAGGGGTTGACGATGGCAAAGACGTTGTCGCTCTTGACCAGCTTTTGCACGGCTCGCACGGCCAGTTGGGGCTGGCTGCCGTTGTCTTCCACAATGAGTTTGATCTTGCGCCCGTGAACCCCACCTGCGGCGTTGAGTTCGTCAATGCGCAGCTGCATGCCGTTGCGCAGCATGGGCATGCCGGGGGCGGCTGGGCCCGACAAGTCGATGTGGGTGCCGATCACGATTTCGGTGTCGCTCACCCCTTGGGTGGTTTGGGCTTGCACACCGCTTGCCAGCATGCCGGTGGTGGCGAGGATGAGAAGTCTTCGGTTCAATTTCATGATTGTCTCCTGGTGGTTAAAAGATAGTCTTCAGGCCTGGTTTACGCACGCGTGCTTACCCTGAGCGGCCACCTCAGTTCGGGTACATGCTGTCTATCAAAGCCGCATATTTGCTGGCAATGACTTTGCGTTTGAGTTTCATGGTGGGGGTGAGCTCTTCGTCTTCGGCGGTGAGCAGTTCCGAAATGATTTTGAAAGACTTGATTTGCTCGACCCGTGCCAGTTGCGGGTTGATGCGTTCAATTTCGCTGTGGATCAGCGCGACCACTTCGGGTGCCCGCGTCAGGCTGCCAAAATCGGTGTAGGGCACTTGGTGCTCTTGGGCATAACGGGCAACATGTTCCTGGTCGATCATGACCAGACAAGTCAGGTAATTGCGGCCATCGCCAATGACCACGGCATCGGTGATGTAGGGGCTGAATTTGAGCAGGCTTTCGATGTGGCTGGGGGTGATGTTCTTGCCGCCCGAGGTGATCAAAATATCCTTGATGCGGTCGCGAATGGCCAGGTAGCCCTCGGCATTGATTTCGCCGCAGTCGCCGGTGTGCAGCCAGCCCTCATCGTCCAG
>JBIKHW010000257.1:0-5171 GCA_044361935.1 Limnohabitans sp.
GGCCTCCAGCGATTGCTGGGGCGTGGCGATCATGTGCACGCTGTGCCCTGCAAACACTTGTGAGCCAGGCTTGGGTGTTTCCCAAACCCCCGACTGCAAAGCCTGGAGCACCGCATCGGGCACCGAAATGGCGTAACGCTGCAAAATCGCCAGCGCGTCAGCGCAACTGGTGGCATCGGGCACGGTGGGGCCGCTGGCGATGATGGACGGGTCGTCCCCCGGCACATCGCTGATGGTGAGCGTGACCACCCGCGCAGGGCTGCATGCCGCCGCCAGCCGCCCGCCTTTGATGCGCGAGAGGTGTTTACGCAGGCAGTTCATTTCAGAAATATTGGCCCCGCTGGCCAGCAACTGGCGGTTGATGTCTTGCTTGAGCTCAAGGCTGATGCCCTCGGCAGGCAGGGTCAACAGCGCTGAGCCGCCACCCGAGATCAGGCACAACACCAAATCATCGGCCGTCAGGCCCTGGGTCAGTTGCAAAATCCGCTCGGCCGCTTGCAAACCCGCCGCATCGGGCACGGGGTGAGCGGCCTCCACCACCTCGATGCGCTCGGGCAAACCCGCCGGGCGCGGTGGTGTGTGGCCATAACGCGTGACCACCAAACCTGACAGTGGCGCATCTGCTGGCCACAAAGCCTCCACCGCCTGCGCCATCGCACCACCGGCTTTTCCTGCCCCCAACACCAGGGTGCGGCCCTTGGGTGGGGCGGGCAGATGGGCGGCGGTGTTGTGCAGGGGCAAGGCGCGTTGCACGGCCACATCGTAGAGGCGACGCAACACGGTTTTGGGATCGGTCATGGTCAGACAGTCGGGTGCAAAAGAACAGGCTCAGAGGATAAAGGCATTTGAATAAACACCTTATCAAAACCAAAAGGGTGCACCAGCCCTGAGGCCCGTGCACCCTTTTGTGGATGAGATGAAGACGTCAATCCGCGTAAACGCCCGCCGACTTGATCACAGGTGCCCACTTGGCAATCTCAGCCATGACAAAGGCCTTGTGACCGGTGGGATCGTTGCGTGCATCGTTGATGACGGAGGCACCACCAGCATCTTGCTTGCGGATGAAGTCCGGATCTTTGACCGCCACTTTCAGGGCGTCATTGAGCTTTTTCAGCACGGGGGCGGGTGTGCCCTTGGGTGCATACAGGCCTTGCCAGATCGTGACGCTGAAATCCTTGAGCCCGGCTTCCTGCATGGTCGGGTTGTCCTTGAGCACGGGTGAGCTCAAACGCGTGGGTGTGGTCACGGCAAATGATTTGACCTTTTTGCCTTCGATCTGCGGGATCGTGGTGGTGGTCTGGTCGCACATCAAATCCACCTGGCCGCCGATCAGGTCGGTCATGGCGGGGGCTGTACCTTTGTAGGGCACCGAGGTCATGTCCACCTTGATGGTGGACTGGAACAACATGCCGCACAGGTGCGAGGCCGAGCCGGGACCTGCGTTGGCGATGTTGATCTTGCCCTTGTTGGCGTTGATCCAGCTGACCAACTCGACCATGTTGTTGGCGGGCAAGCTGGGGCGACCGATCAGGTTCATCGGGTTCTCGCTGACGAGGCCAATGTACTCAAAATCTTTTTCCACGTTGTAGGGCAAGTTGCGGAAAAAGGTGGGCAAGGTGGCTTGTGCAATGTGGGTGAACAAGAGCGTGTAACCGTCGGCTGAGGCCTTGGCCACTTTGTTCGCCCCGATCGAGCCCGAGGCACCTGCGGAGTTGTCGATCACGATGCTGTGCCCGCCCATGGCTTTGCTCATGGCCTGGGCCAAGTCGCGTGCGGCTTTGTCGGTGGGACCGCCTGGGGCATAGGGCAGCACGAAGGTGATGGTTTTGTTCGAAACGGGGTAGTCTAGTGCAAACACGTTCGCAGACAAGAGCAAAGCACAAGCGAAAGACACCGGCAGAAATGGGGAGCGCATGTTCAAACCTTTCAAAGATTAGGGGACCAAGATTTACTCATCGGGAATTGGACAGACTGCATCCAGCCCTGCATCATGACTTCAAGCTAGGGCTTTGCATACAGCCCGGGTGACATCGACCGTCAGGGCTTTCCCGCCCAGGTCACCCGTGTGCAAGGCGGGGTTGGCCGTCACAGTTTCGATGACCGCCATCAGGCGCTGGGCCGCAGCGGGTTCGCCAATGTGTTCCAGCAGCATGACCACCGACCAAAACGTGCCCACCGGGTTGGCCAAGCCCTTGCCCATGATGTCAAAGGCCGAGCCGTGGATGGGCTCGAACATGCTGGGGTAGCGGCGCTCGGGGTCGATGTTGCCGGTGGGCGCAATGCCCAAGCTGCCTGCCAACGCTGCGGCCAAGTCGCTCAATATGTCGGCATGCAAGTTGGTGGCGACGATGGTGTCCAGCGTGGCAGGCCGGTTGACCATGCGGGCCGTGGCGGCGTCCACCAATTCTTTATCCCACTTCACATCGGGAAACTCTTTGGCGATCTGCACCGCGATCTCGTCCCACATGACCATGGCGTGGCGCTGGGCGTTGCTCTTGGTCACCACCGTGAGCAGTTTGCGGGGCCGTGACTGCGCCAGCTTGAAGGCGTAGCGCATGATGCGCTCCACACCGGCACGGGTCATGATGGACACGTCGGTGGCCGCCTCGATCGGGTGGCCTTGGTGCACACGGCCGCCCACACCCGAGTATTCCCCTTCGGAGTTCTCGCGCACGATGACCCAGTCCAGGTCTTTGGGTGTGCAGCGCTTCAGAGGCGCATCGATGCCCGGCAAGATGCGTGTGGGCCGCACGTTGGCGTACTGGTCAAAGCCCTGGCAGATTTTGAGGCGCAGGCCCCACAGCGTGATGTGGTCGGGAATGTGCGGGTCACCGGCAGAGCCGAACAAAATCGCGTCTTTGCCCCGCAGCGCATCCAGGCCATCGGCGGGCATCATCACGCCGTGCTCGCGGTAGTAATCACCGCCCCAGCCAAAGTTTTCAAACTCAAAGGCAAAAGTGCCACAGGCTTTCGCCAAGGCCTGCATGACCTCTTGGCCTGCGGGGATGACTTCTTTGCCGATGCCGTCTCCGGGGATGGTGGCGATGCGGTAGGTTTTCATGGTGAATGCGGTACGGGTGTTGAACGGTGCGAACATTCTGGAGCCGGTAAAGATCAACAAACACCCTAAAATTCAAACCATTGTTAACCTGAGATCAACAATGGAACCACGCCTGCAAGCGGCCGATCTCGGCTTTTTTTCTGCACTGGCCATGGCGGGCAGCCTGAGCGCCGCCGCGCGTGAGCTGCGCATCACCACGGCCGCCGTGAGCAAGCGCCTGTCGCACATGGAGTCGCGCCTGGGTGTGCCCCTGGTCAACCGCACCACCCGCCGCATGAGCCTGACGGTGGAAGGTGAAACCATGCTGCGCCACGCCCGCAGCATCCTGGCAGAGATGGCCGATCTGGAACAGCAGTTGGGCGCCAGCCGCTCCACGCCCAGCGGCCTGCTGCGCATCAACGCCACGCTGGGCTTTGGGCGCAGCCACATCGGCCCGCTGGTGAGCCGCTTTGTGCGGCAATACCCGCAAGTCGATGCACAGCTGCAGCTGTCGGTGGACCCGCCATCGCTGAGCGACGACACCTTTGACGTGTGCATCCGCTTTGGTCCGCCACCCGACACCCGCGTCATTGCACGCAAGATCGCCGACAACCAGCGCCTGCTGTGTGCCTCGCCCGCCTACCTCGAGGCGCATGGCGAGCCCAAAACTCCGGCCGAGCTGGCCCGGCACAACTTCATCAGCATCCGCCAAGGGGGCGAAGCCTATGGCGTGGTCAAACTCACACGCGGCAAGCAAGGCCCCACCGAGACCATCAAGACACGCGGCAACCTGACCACCAACGACGGCAGCATCGCCGTGCAATGGGCGCTCGATGGCCACGGCCTCTTGCTGCGGGCCGAATGGGACGTCCGCCAGCACTTGGCCTCTGGCCAGCTGGTGCAGGTGCTGCCGCAGTTCCACACGCCCGATGCCGACATTTATGCGGTCTACCCCGCGCAGCACAAATCGGCGGCGCGGGTGCGGGCGTTTGTGGACTTTGTGGCCGAGGCGTTCAGGCCCGCCCAGCCTTGATGGGCCGGCTGTCATGCAAAGCAACATCGGACGCTTTGGCCCCTCTTAACATTTGGCCATCCTCCCCGTCACGACCAGGACACGCCATGAACGACACCGCCCTCCTCCCACCCGCGCTGGAAGCCATTCGCGCTCATGAAGCCGAGATGGTGGACATCCGCCACCAGATCCATGCCAACCCCGAGCTGGGTTTTGAAGAAAACGACACCAGTGACCTGGTGGCCGCACGACTTGAACGCTGGGGCTGGGAAGTGCACCGCGGCTTGGGAGGCACGGGCGTGGTTGGCACCTTGCGTGCGGGCACCAGCACGCGGCGCATCGGCCTTCGCGCCGACATGGACGCCCTGCCGATTGCCGAAACCTCGGGCAAGGCCTGGGCCAGCAAGGTGTTTGGCAAGATGCACGCCTGTGGCCATGACGGCCACACCGCCATGCTGCTGTCTGCAGCACGCCACCTGGCAGCCACCCGACACTTTGACGGCATCGTGCACGCCGTGTTTCAGCCTGCCGAAGAGGGTATGGGCGGCGCTCGCAAAATGCTGGAAGACGGTTTTCTGGACTTGTTCCCCTGCGATGCCATGTTTGGCATGCACAACGGCCCCGGCATTCCTGAAGGCCAATTCATGGCCGTGCCCGGCTGTGCCATGGCCAGCGCAGACACTTGCATCATCACCATCCAAGGGGTGGGCGGCCACGCGGCCTTTCCGCACAACGCGGTCGACCCGATTTTGGTGGGCTCGGCCCTGGTCATGGCCTTGCAAAGCGTTGTCTCGCGCAACGTCCCGCCCCTGCAAACCGGCATCATTTCTTTGGGGGCATTTTTGGCGGGTGACGCGCCCAACGTGATCCCAGGCACAGCCGAGCTGCGCCTCAGCGTGCGGGCCATGCAACCCGAAATTCGCGACTTGCTGGAGCGGCGCATCCACGAAATCGCCAACGCCGTGGCACAAACCTACGGCGCCACGGCCATTGTGAACTACATGCGCCGCTACCCGGTCCTCATGAACGACCCCACACAAACCGAGTTCTGTCTGAACCTGGTGCGCGACTGGCTGGGCGAGACCGGCCTGGTACCCCATCCCGAGCCGGTGCCCGCCA